>CAJYRE010000063.1 GCA_913776675.1 Rhizobiaceae bacterium | reverse complement strand
GTGCTGCTCAAACGTCAGGGTTTTCAGCGGATGGGTGAAGGCCTTGCTGTCTGGCTTGCCGGTAAAGGTCGCCGCCCCCGCGGTCATTGCCTCAAACGGCTCTGCTTTGGAAAAATCCGCTGTGGTTTGCGTCACCGCACGGACACGGTCGGCATCCTGTGGGGAAAGATCAGGGCGCAGCTCTGCCGCAAAAGTCGGTGTGACCAGCAGGCTGAGAAGGGCATGGGTGGTGAAAATTCGCCGCAAACCGGGCATCCTTATGCAAAATGGCCGCCACCCTGTTCTGATGGCGGCCATGGTCATGCTTATTTGAAGACCTTGCTGGGGTTATCCAGACTGTCGGAACCTTCCAGCTTGACTTCGCCCAGATCAAGGGCCGCAACAACGCGCTGGACCGACTTGGTCTGATCAATCAAACCATCAATCCCGGCCTGTACGGTGGCATTGCCATCCTTGTTGCCCTCTGCAATCATCTGGTCGTAATGCTCCACTTTCTTGGCCCGTTTCACCAGCGCCGACATGGCCTTCATGGTGGTGTTGAGCTTGGAGCGCATTTCCTTGTCCAGCTTCTTGTCTTTGGCATAGACCAGATCCGACAGCGAAGGACCGGTCATTTTTGTGCCGTCCACGCGGGTGTATTTGCCCGTATAGGCTTCCCGGATGCCTGCGGCATCGTAATAATGGGAATTGTGGGTGTTGTCCGAGAAGCAATCATGCTCTTCTTCCGGATCATGGAGGATCAGGCCAAGCTTCATGCGCTCGCCCGCCAGTTCCCCATAAGAGAGTGAGCCCATGCCGGTGAGAATGGCGGCCAGACCGGCTTTCGGATCGGCCAGCAGGGTTTTGGTGGCTTCGCCTTCCGGCTTCCACGCATCGACCATTTCCTGAAGATCCGCCACCAGCAGGGTCGAGGCAGACTTCAGATATTGGGCACGACGATCGCAATTGCCGCCCGTGCAATTTTTCAGGTCATAATCGGTATAGGGGCGGTTGCCTGCACCGGGGCCGGTGCCGTTCAGATCCTGCCCCCACAGCAGAAACTCGATGGCGTGATAGCCGGTGGCCACATTGGCCTCGACCTTGCCTGCCTGATGCAGCGTGTTGGCCAGAAAATCCGGGGTCAGATTGGAGGCGTCCACTTCTTTGCCGTCGATTTTGATCGTCTTGTTGGCAATCACATTGGCAGTATAGAGTGCGTTGGTATCACTCTCGGTGCCATAGGATTTGTCAACGTAATCGATCAGGCCTTCATCCAGCGGCCATGCATTGACCTTGCCTTCCCAGTCATCCACGATCTTGTTGCCAAAACGATAGACTTCGGATTGCTGATAGGGAACGCGCGCCTTGATCCAGGCAGTGCGGGCCTTGTTCAGTGTGCTCTGGCTGGGTTTGGCCAGTAGCGCATCAATGGCGGCATCCAGCTTTTTTGCCGTGATCAGCGAGTCGGAATATTTGGCTTCTGCCACATCGGCGTAATGGCTCAGCACGGCTTCCGGTGTGGTGGCCACACGCGCAGCTGGTGCTGCAAAGCTTGATGAAGCCACAAATAGCGCCAGCCCGGCGCCGATCATGAATGGTCGTGACATGCCCTCTCCTTTGGTGCCCAATCGACACTTTTTTCGTTGGATGGCCTGTCATGGCGTAAAATTAAACTGGTGTCAAATACTCATGAATACCCTCAATATTGAGGGTATTCTTTTCTGGTATCGCCTTATGCTCTTTTTAGTTTTGAAAAGAAGAAGCCGTCTGTTCCTGTGGTTGCGGGGCTGAGGGTCAGGTTCTGTCCATGGGCAGACGCAGGTTTGGCGGCATTCGCTCCCAGCAGGGATTTCCAGCGATCCGCCATGCTCACAACCGTGAAGTCCGGATGGTTGGCCACAAAAGCCTCAATCTGCCGATCATTTTCCTCTGGCAACACAGAGCAGGTCACATAGACCAGCTCACCGCCGGGGCGCACATAGGTGGCGGCTTCATCAAGGGCCTGGCGTTGCTGTTCCACCCGTTCTTGCAGGCTGCGGTCTGTGAGCCGCCATTTGGTGTCCGGGCGGCGACGCCATGTGCCGGTGCCGGTGCAGGGTGCATCGACCAACACTTTGCTGCAACGGCCCAGCAGGCTTTGCAGCGCCGTAATATTGTCATGCACCTGCACGTTATGGGTTCCGGCGCGTTTCAGGCGCTCAATGATCGGAGCCAGCCGCTTGCGATCGGAATCGAAGGCATGCACCTGTCCCTTGTTGTGCATGGCTGCGGACATGGCCAATGTCTTGCCGCCGCCGCCTGCGCAGAAATCCAGCACCTGATCATTCTCGGCAGGCTCCACCAGAGCCGATACCAGTTGCGAGCCTTCATCCTGCACCTCGAACCAACCTTTTTGAAAGGCCAGTTCCGCCGTCACGTTGGGAAGGCGGGATGCACCTTCTCCGGCTTCAATGCGAATCCCCAAAGGTGAAAGGCTGGCTGGTTTGGCACCGGAGCGCTCCAGCGCTTTCAGCACTTTATCCCGGTTGGCTTTCAGCGTATTGACGCGCAGATCAAGGCTGGGCCGCTGCGAGAGCGCTTTGGCTTCTTCAAGCCATGTGTCGCCAAACGCGGCTTCAAAGGAAGGCTGCACCCATTCTGGAATATCACCTTGCACATGCAGGGGAGCGCTTGCCAGATCACGGCTCAGCAAAGCTGCTGCCTGGCTTTCACTCAGCGGCGCAGGGGCGTAAGCGTCACCCTCCAACGCACTGGCCAGACTGTCTGGCGAATAGCCCCATTGGCGCAGCAAAACCGCATAGGCCAGCGCCGTTGGACTGTCGTCATCCATCATGAAAGCGTGGGAAGCCTTCATGCGCAGCGCATCATAGACAATATTGCCGATGGCGGCACGATCCCCCGAACCTGCGAAGCGATGGGCAAGGCCCCAATCCTTCAAGCAATCGGCAACGGGACGGCGACGTGTTTCAAT
>CAJYRE010000062.1 GCA_913776675.1 Rhizobiaceae bacterium | reverse complement strand
GCGCATCACGCCATCATAGGTGTAATCAAACACTTCGCGGAAATCCAAACCATTCCACCAGCCCGGATCGAGCGGATTTTTCGGCGGTGCGGGCGGCAGCTTGCGACCGGCGCGTTCCGTGGTCATCAATCGGCCAACCTTGGTGGAGATCACCCAATCGCGGCTTTCCGGCGTCTTTTCCCGCAGCAATTCGCCTGTGAGATGTTCGGACCGGGTGTTGCCATACATCGGTGCTGTATCGAAATAGCGAATACCGGCGTTCCAGGCCTCGTTCAGCATTGCCATGGCGTCTTCCTTCGCCACAGAGGCGTAAAGACCGCCAAGCGGGGCTGTGCCGACACCGAGTGCGGTGACACTCACTCCGGTTTTGCCAACGGGGCGTTTATCTGTCGCTTTCATGCTTGCTCCTCATCACTATCAAATATGTGCACGGGTTTTGCGGCGGGCCCAGACAACCACGGCAACACCTGAGAGCAGCAGAATCCCACGCACGATCTGGCGCTGTGCATCGGTCCAGCCCAGCAGGGCCGCACCACTCAAAAGGGCTGCCAGCAACAGCACGGCAGTCACGGTGCCGATCACATTTGGTTTGCCGAATTTCAGCGCCATGCCGCCGAGCAGCACCGAGGTCAGCCCGTCGATAAAATAGGAGGTGCCGATGTAAGGCTGGCCGGAGGAAAGATCCGCCGTCAACAGAATGCCGGAAAGCGATGACACAACGCCGGAGAGAACATAAAGAATGAGCAGGAGCCGGTTGACCGGCACGCCCGCCTCAACCACCGCCGCGCGGTTCTGCTCCATGGCATAGAGATAATGCCCGAAGGTCAGCCGCTCCTGCACAAACCAGGCGGTGCCGTAGAGAAGTACCACGATCACCGTCAACAGCGGCAGCACGCCGAAATTCACATGCAGCAACGCCCCGACAAAGCCGGTGGAGGAAAGCGAAATCGAGGTGCCAAGGCCAATGGCTGCGGCAATCGATCCGGCCAGACCGCCGCTTGCAATGGTGATGACCAGCGCTGGAAGGCGGAAGATGGCCACCAGCAGTCCGTTGGCAAGGCCAAACACTACGCCAATTGCCAATCCGGCAAGACAGGCAATAGTCCAGCCATGGCCAGATACCACCAGCCCGGCCACCACCATATTGGCAAGCGCCGCCACCGACATGAAGCTGACATCTATCTCACCCGCCGCGATAATCCAGGTGAGGCCCAAAAACATCAGCGCCGCAATGCTGGCTGAACGCAGCATATCATTGATGTTGCCCGTGCTGATAAAGCTGGGCCTTAGCCACGCAAACAGCACGATCACCAGAACCAGCAGCAGAAAAAGCCCGTAGCGCAGGAAAAAGCCTTGCAGATCCAGTCCCCGTTTTGCCGCCGTGCGCGCCGTCATGGTCATATCCGTCATCATCTATCCCCTCTCGCTCAGCGTGCCGGTTTACGGCTGAACAAACCGCCCAGCAGCGTCGTCAGTTTCGGGTCGAAAATGCCGATTGCCAAAATCAGGACGGTGCTGACGATGGCATCGCTATAGTAATAAGGGATCGCCAGAAGCGTAAAACCGTTCAGCATGGCTGACATCAGCAATGTTCCGGCAAGCGTTGCTGGAATGGATGGCGCGCCAAAAAGAGCGGCTCCCAGATAGACGGCGGCAAAGGCTGGCATCATCAACTGGTTGCCTGCCGTCACGTTGGCGGCACCTGAGGATGCCACCAGCAAGGTGATGGCAAGACAGGCCAGCGCGCCACACAGCCCGAAAGCGGTCAGAACATAGGCCTTGACCCGAATGCCGGAAAACAGCGCCGAACGCCGGTTTTCGCCCGTCGCATAGAATGCCCGGCCAAAGCGGGTGCAATGCAGGACGATGAAGGCAACGATGGCCGCAGCCAGCAGAATGACCACCGGCATATCGAGCGAGAGGAATTTCGCATCATTCAGATCGAGAATGCCCGACATGAAGAAGTTTTCCGAAATCGATGTGCCATTGCTATAGAAATAGGAGAGGCCCACCGCCACGCCGCCGGTGGCAATGGTGGTAACGATATCCGGCAGGCGCAGGTACGAAATCACGCTGCCATTGATCAGCCCGGCCAGAAGTCCAATGCCAATGCCGCCCGCCACGCTTTCCATCAGGCTATAGTCATTGGCCAGCATCCAGCCCAGCGTCATGGCGCCCAGCGAGGCTACGCCGGGAAAGGAAAGGTCGAAGTGCCGAACAACGATAACGAACGTGAGTCCAATTGCCGTCAAGCCATTCACCGACATATGGCGCAGCAGGGCATGCAGATTGTTTTCGCTGAGATAGGAGGGTGCGAAAGACTGGAACACAGCCGCAATTGCTCCAAGAAGAACAAGAAAGGCGGCAAGCCGGAGTGTAAGGGGCGAAGATTTCAGGGCCATCATGCGCGTGCTCCCATGATACCGGCAGACAGAAGCTGGTCGCGACTGGGGCGCTGATCCGGCACAGCGACCGGGCGTCCGCGATAGAGTGCGATCATCCGGTCGGCAACACCATGCACCTCATCGCAATCGGACGAGATCACCAGAACGCCCGCGTGCGCAGAAAGCTCCCGCATCAGCGCATAGAGTGTAGCGCGGGCACCGATATCAACGCCTACCGTCGGCTCCACGAAGATATAAATGTCAGCATCGCGGTAAAGACCCTTGGCAATGACGATCTTTTGCTGATTGCCGCCGGAAAAGGCACTGGCTGGACGATCAAGCGTCATCGGATGCAGTGCCACCCGTTTGGCAAGCTCCGCCGAGATTTTACGGTTTGTTGAAAAGCGAAACAGCCCGCCAAACATGGAAGCTTTGCCCAAATGCGAGAGCGTCATGTTGAAAATCACATCACGTGACAGGGTCAGCCCCTCGGTACGACGGTCGCCGGGCACGAGAAAAATGCCCTTGCGCAGCGCATCATGCGGGTCTTTCAGCGTGACCGCGTTGCCCTTGAGGGTGATGGTTCCCGCTTCCGGGCGGATAACGCCGAACAACGCCTTGGACAACTCATCCGCACCGGAGCCGACCAGGCCGAAAATGCCGAGAATTTCGCCACGCCGCAGGGTGAAGCTCACATCGGAGAACAGGCCGGACCGAGCCAGACCATGCACCTCCAGAAGCGCTTCCCCTGCGGCGCTTTTCGCCTTGGGAGGGAATATATCGCCGGGTTTCTCATTCAGCATCAGTTCGGGAATGGAAATATTGCGGTCTTGCGCCTCATTGCAGGTAAGGGTTGCAACGCGCTTGCCAGCCCGAAAAACAGTGAAGCGGTCGCCGATTTCAAAAACCTCTTCCAGTCTGTGGGTGATGTAAATGATGGCAATGCCTGCCGCCTTCAATTGTCGCATCAGGGCAAACAGCGAGGTCTTTTCACGCTCGGTCAACGTCGAGGTCGGTTCATCGAGGATCAGAATGCGGATATGGTCACGGCTAAGGGCATGCAGAATGGCAACGATTTCCCGGTCCACCGCGGGCATTTCACCAACGCGCCGGTCAAGATTGATGTCGATGGGGAAACGCTTGAGCAATTGCTCGGCCTGATATTGCAATACCTTACGATTGATGCGGCGGCCAAGCCCGGCTTGTGGTGCTTCCTGACCGAGAAAGATATTCTCAACGCCTGTGAAATCATCCACCAGTTCAGGGTGCTGCTGCACCGGGGCAATACCGCAGGCGATGGCCGCCGCTGGGGTGCCCAGCTCCGCGTTTTTCCCGGCAATGATGATTTCTCCGGCATCCTTGCTGTAGACACCGGAGAGGATTTTGATCAGCGTCGA
>CAJYRE010000061.1 GCA_913776675.1 Rhizobiaceae bacterium | reverse complement strand
CCGCGAGATAGCAGCGCATCAACGGTTTTGGTTGAAACCCAGTTTACGACCAATCCACGAGGCATTGATCTCGCCGACAATGCCGCGCCGAAACACCAGCACGCAGAGCATGAAGACAACCCCGGTGATGATGGTGACGGGAAAGCCCGTGGTGGCCAGATAATTGCCAAGCGTGACAATAATCCCCGCCCCAAACACAGGCCCCAGCATGGTACCAATGCCGCCCAGCAGGGTCATCAAGATGACCTCGCCCGACATCTGCCACGCCACATCGGTGAGCGTGGCAAACTGAAACACCAATGCTTTCAGCCCACCCGCGAGACCTGCCAGCGCTGCCGAAAACACAAAGGCACCCAGCTTGTAGCGCGCAACCGAATAGCCCAGCGACAGGGCACGGGTTTCATTTTCACGGATGGATTTCAGGATCATGCCGAACGGCGAATGCACGAAGCGCCAGATGGCTATCAAACCCAGCAGCACAATGGCTGTAACGGTGTAATACATGGCCAGCGGCTGGTTCAGATCAATCATCCCCAGCAAGTGGCCGCGTGGAACGGATTGAATACCATCTTCGCCCTGGGTGAATTTGGCCTGCAAGCAGAAAAAGAAAAACATCTGCGACAGTGCCAGCGTGATCATGGAAAAATAGATGCCCTGACGGCGAATGGCCAGAACACCCATGACAAGGCCCAGAAGAGCCGCACCGACGACGCCGACCAGCAGGCCAAGCTCGGGCGGAAAGCCCCATTCTTTCACCACATAGGCGGTGAAATAGGCCGCCCCACCAAAAAACGTCGCATGGCCGAAGGACAATAGCCCGGTATAGCCCAACAGCACATTGAAGGCGGCTGCAAACAGGCCAAAGCACAACACCTTCATCAGAAAAATCGGATAGACAAAGAACGGCGCAGCAGCCAACAGAACCAACCCCATCACCACAAGCGCAATTCTGACAACAGGGGTGTTTATTGCGGTGGTGGGTGACGTGACGCCCGTTTTTGCAGAAACATCAACAGACATATCAGCTCTCCCGTCCGAACAGGCCTGCGGGCCTGATGAGCAAAACAATGGCCATGATGACAAAGATAACGATGCTGGAAGCTTCGGGGTAAAACACCTTGGTCAGCCCTTCGGCGATGCCCAGCATATAGCCCGTGACAATCGCGCCCATGATCGACCCCATGCCGCCAACCACAACCACGGCAAAGACGACAATAATGGTGTTGGAGCCCATCAGCGGCGACACCTGATAGATGGGGGCTGCGAGAACGCCTGCAAAAGCCGCAAGCGCGACGCTTAGCCCATAGGTAAAGGTCAACAACAGCGGCACGTTGACGCCGAACACCTGCACCAGCGTGCTGTTTTCGGTGGCGGCGCGTAAGTAAGAGCCAAGCTTGGTGCGCTCAATCAAAAACCACGTCGTCAGACAGACAACAAGTGATGCAATGACCACCCAGCCGCGATAAATGGGCAGGAACATGAAGCCGAGATTGGTGCCGCCCATCAAGGCGGCTGGCGTCGCATAGGGCTGGCCCGACGCGCCGTACAGATAGCGAAATGTGCCTTCCAATGTCAGCGCCAAGCCGAAGGTGAACAGCAGGCCATAGAGCGGATCAAGATCATAGAGTCTGCGCAGAAACAGACGCTCAATCAAAGCGCCCAACAGTCCCACAATCAGCGGCGCTATGATCAGCGCTGGCCAGTAGCCAATGCCCGCAAAGGTCAGCAGCAGATAGGCCGTAAAGGCCCCCAGCATATATTGCGCGCCGTGAGCAAAATTGATGATCCGCAGCAGACCGAAGATAATCGCAAGGCCCAGAGACAGCAGGGCGTAAAACGAGCCGTTGATCAACCCCACCAGCAATTGGCCGAGCAGCGCCTGGAGGGGAATGCCAAATATCATTGTCATGGCCTAGACCCCCAAAACCGTGTGAAGCGTTTCCATGCGCTCTGGCAAAGCGCTGACCGGAAATTCCGAGACAACCGCTCCATGGTCCATCAGATAAAAACGGTCTGCCACTTTGGCTGCAAAACGGAAATTCTGCTCCACCAGCAGCACTGTCATGCCGCGCTTTTTCAGCGTGCGCAGTACTTCGCCAATCCGTTGCACAATCACCGGAGCCAGCCCCTCGGTCGGCTCATCCAACAACAGCAGCTTGACGCCGGTGCGCAGGATGCGCGCCATGGCCAACATCTGCTGCTCTCCGCCGGAAAGCCGCGTACCGGAGCTGTGGCGGCGCTCATGCAGATTGGGAAACAGCTCAAAAATCTCATCCACTGACATACCCCCTTCCCCGACGGCGGGCGGTAGCATCAGATTTTCCAGCACATTCAGCGAGGCAAAAATGCCGCGCTCTTCCGGCACATAGCCAATGCCGTAATGGGCGGTACGGTGCAGCGGCACCTGCATCATATCGCGGCCATTGAGGCGGATTTCGCCGCGGCGCTTGCGCAAAATGCCGGTGATGGTGCGCAAGGTTGTGGTTTTGCCCACCCCGTTGCGGCCCAGAATGGTGACCATTTCGCCTTCCGCAATGGTCATATCCACGCCATGCAGCACATGGCTTTCGCCATACCACGCATTAAGCCCTTTGATGTCCAAAAGCGCCGCCATGTCAGTGTTCCTCCGTGCCCATATAGGCCGTTCTCACACGCGGATCGCGGCTGACGGTATCGTAATCACCTTCCGCAAGAATCTCGCCCCGTTGCAGCACCGTGACATGGTGGCAAAGATCGGCCACGACAGAGAGATTATGCTCGACCATCAACACAGCACGGGTTGCCGCCACTTCGCGGATCAGATCGGCAATCATGCCAATATCCTCCTGCCCCATACCTGCTAAAGGCTCATCCAGCAGCAGCACTTTGGGGTCCAGCGCCAGCGTGGTGGCAATTTCCAATGCGCGCTTGCGGCCATAGGATAGATCGGAGGCCAGCGTGTTGCGCTCACGGCTCAAACCGACCGAGGCCAGCAGGTTTTCAGCATGGCTGTTCAATGCATCGAGTGCTGAGAGCCGTCGCCAGAACTGATAGGACAGATTGTTTTTTCTCTGTAAGGCAACGCGCACATTATCCAGCGCAGTCATTTGTGCAAACACCGCCGAAATCTGAAATGAGCGCACCAGACCGAGCCGCGCCACCTTATCAGGCACGGTGCGGGTGATGTCCTCTCCCATCAATGTGATGGTGCCGGATGTTGGCTGGAGAAATTTGGTCAAGAGATTAAAAACCGTGGTTTTTCCTGCCCCATTCGGGCCAATGAGAGCGTGCACGCGGGCATGATGCACATCAAGATTGACATCGCGCACCGCCGCAAAGCCCCCAAAATTGCGGCACAGGCCGCGGGCGGATAAAACCACCCGTGGCGCTGGCTGCTGCATCTGTTCAACGGATGCGTTCATCATCGTGTCCTGTCCGTTTACTTCACGAGGTCGCAGCCGCTCTTGGCGGGGTCAATATAGGCTTCCTTGCCGGGGATGGTGGCCAGCACATTGTAATAATCCCAAGGCTTCTTGCTGTCGGAAGGCTTTTTCACCTCCAGCAGATACATGTCGTGGATCATTCGGCCATTGGCACCCACTGTGCCACCGCGACCAAACACATCATCCACCGGCATGCTATGAAGCTCTTTGGCCACAGCTTCAGTATCGTCCGTGCCCGCTTTCTGCACCGCCTTCAGATATTGCAACACGGCAGAATAGGTGCCCGCGTGGATCATGTTCGGCATCTTGCCGGTACGCTTCATGAAGCGTTCGCCAAATTTGCGGCTTTCGTCATCGCGGTCCCAGTAAAAGCCCTCGGTCAATGTCAGACCTTGTGCGGCCTGAAGGCCAAGGCCGTTGACCTCAGCCAACGTAAACAGAAGGGCCGCGAGGCGCTGGCCACCTTGGGTAATGCCAAATTCGGACGCCTGCTTGATGGCGTTTTGCGTATCCGCCCCGGCATTTGCAAGGCCAATCACCTTGGCCCCCGAAGACTGCGCTTGCAGCAGGAAGGATGAGTAATCACTGTTGGACAGCGGATGGCGCACCGAGCCAACCACCTTACCACCATTGGCCTTGACGAAATCTGTGGTCTGTTGTTCCAGCGAATAGCCAAAGGCATAATCGGCGGTGAGGAAGAACCAGCGATCGCCGCCCTTTTTCACCAGCGCACCGCCGGTGCCCACAGCCAACGCATGGGTATCATAGGCCCAATGGAAGCCGTAAGGGCTGCATTGCTTGCCAGTCAAATCCGTGGTTGCGGCTCCGGTGACAATGTCGATTTTCTTCTTTTCCTTGGCAACCGCCTGCACGGCAAGGGCCACAGACGATGTAGTCAATTCCATGATGGCATCGACCTGATCCCGGTCAAACCATTGGCGGGCGATGTTGGAAGCAATATCAGGCTTGTTCTGGTGGTCGGCATCGACAATTTCGATCGGAACGCCAAGCACCTTGCCACCAAAATCCTCCACCGCCATTTTGGCGGCCTCAACCGAAGATTTCCCACCGAAATCGGCATAAACACCGGATTGGTCGTTGAGAATGCCGATCTTTACTTTTCCGTCGGATGCAGCGGCAAAAGCCGACACTGTGCCCGCCACAAAAATCGCGGCAGATGCCAAAAGCATGTTTCGCATGATTTTCTCCTCCCAGAGATATGCTTAAACAGACGTAAACCTGTTCAGAATTGACCAGCCATCCTCCTCAAAATGACTGATCCTGCGCGATACTCGTTTATATTCTTGATTGACGCAACTCTCCTAAAGGACTAATTCCAAACAGGAGCTGTTCATTTTTGAACAGATGAGGTGGCACATGGCCAATGCGCAATTCACCTGGGACGACCTGCAGTTTTTTCTGGCTGTGGCTCGTTCCGGCCAGCTTTCCTCGGCGGCCCGGCATTTGCGCACCAGCCACGCAACGGTTTCCCGGCGCATAGATCGGCTGGAATTTTCCCTGAAGATCAAACTGTTTGAGCGCAACCCAAGAGGTTATGTGCTGACCCCCATGGGCCATCGCTTTGTGGAAACCGCGGAGAAAGTGGAGCAGGAAGCAACGCGCTTACAGGAAGAACTATCCGGCGGCGGCATCACCCAGCGCGGTATTGTGCGTATGTCGGCACCGGAAGGATTTTCGAATTTCTTTTTTGCGCCGATTCTGGCCACGCTCTCTGCGCTTCACCCGGCCATTACGCTGGAACTGGTGACCATCCAGCAAATCATGGCCTTGTCACGCAAAGAGGCCGATCTGGCTGTGGTGCTGGACCCGCCCAAGGCTGGCCCCTATCACTGCGAACACCTCACCTATTACCAACTGCAAATCTATGCATCGCATGATTATCTTGCGCGCCATGGCACCCCTCAGACCCCGAATGAGTTGCTGGCGCATTTTTTCATTGGCTATATACAGGATATGATTTTTGCACCGGGGCTGGATTATCTGGGCGATATTCACCGCAAAGTCCGACCCGGTTTTCAAAGCTCCAGCATTTTTGCGCAATTGACGGCAACACGGAATGGCCTTGGCCTCTGCGTGCTGCCGCTGTTTATTGCCCGGCAGTATACGGAATTGCGCAATGTTCTGCCCGAACTGATCCTGAAGCGAGACTATTGGATTGTCTGCCATCAGGACATGTTGCAAGTCCCTCGCATTCGATCTGTCATGGATTTTCTGCGCTCAAGCGTCAGAGAGCGTGTCGATCATTTCATCGCTGCCGACACATAAAACCCTTAAACTGGCGAATGCAAAAACGCGGGCATTGTGCCCTCACCCGAGGACAGATAGAGCCTCGCCGTATCCAGCGCTTCACGAATGGTGACATCCATATCGAGATAACGATAGGTGCCAAGCCGCCCGACAAAGGTCACAGCCGTCTCCTGCTTGGCAAGCTCGGCATATTGGGCCAATTGCTCTTTTTCTTCCACAAGCCGGATCGGATAATAGGGAATATCATCCGGCCCGCAGGCTCTGGAAAACTCGCGGTAGCACACCGAACCACTATGATTTTCCCAGGGCGAGAAATGCTTGTGTTCCGTGATGCGGGTATAAGGCACCGACACATCGCCATAATTCATCACCGCACAGCCCTGATAGTCACCGTCATAGGTAAACCCTTCAAAATCCAGCGTGCGATAGCCCAGACGGCCGAATTGATAATCAAAATAGCCATCCAGCGGGCCGGAATAGAACACCTGCGCATAGCTATCGCGCTTGCTACGATGAAAGGTGGTTTCCAGATGCACGGTGATATTGGCGTGGTCGAGGATTTTGCCGATCATATCGGTGTAGCCGTTTTCCGGCATGCCCTGATATTGATGGAAAAAATAATTGTCGTCGTAATTGAACCGCACCGGAAGCCGCTTCAGGATCGAGGCTGGCAATTCGGTGGGCGAGCAGCCCCATTGCTTTTCGGTATAGCCCTTGAAAAACGCCTCATACAAATCCTTGCCGACAAAGCGGAGCGCCTGATCTTCAAAGGTTTTCGGATCGGTAATAGACGTATCGGCCTGCGTTTCAATGAAAGCGCGCGCCTCATCGGGACGAAAAGTCTTGCCGAAAAACTGGTTGATGGTGTGCAGATTGACCGGTAGCGAAAACACCTGTCCCTGACTGGTGGTTTTCACCCGGTTTCGATAGGGCATGAAAGTCTGGAAGCGGTTGACATAATTCCAAACCTCATGGTCATCGGTGTGGAAAATATGCGGCCCATAGACATGCACCATCACGCCTGTGTCCTCGTCACGTTTGGTGTGACAATTGCCGGCAATGTGGCTGCGCTGATCGAAAATCTCGACCTGATAGCTTGCTTCGGCAAGCTCGCGTCCAATGACGGCACCGGAGAGACCGGCACCGACAATAGCAATCGTTTTGGACTGCATGTTTTCCATGATCAGCGCTTCTTTGCGTTTTCTTCCGTCCAAAGACGGTTGTCATAAGGGATTGGCGCGTAGTCGTTGTAGACAGCCAGCTTTTCCAGATAACGCTGCCGATAGGTCTGATCATCGCAATAGACAATATTGCTCTGCACCAGTTCAGAGCCAATCTCATAATAGAGATCAAGATTGCGCAGGTCCGGCACCGGCGTTTCACCACGCTCAGCCTCTTCCTGCATCTGCCAGAACAGTGTTTCAAGACGGCGGGCCAGCGCTGGAATATCCCGCAAAACACTGGTTTCACGCTTGTCTTGGAGCGCCTTTCTGATCTTCAACAGGGTTTTGGGTGCCTTGG
>CAJYRE010000060.1 GCA_913776675.1 Rhizobiaceae bacterium | reverse complement strand
TGTTATGACACATGGATGAAAAGCTTTCGAAAACATGGTTAACGCGACGTAAGTAAAGGATTTTGCGTGTTTTTCCTGAGTTGTTAACACTTACGGCGTAAAAAACCCTGTAAACTCTTTGAACCGTGGGGCTGCTGCCACAATTATGCTTAACCGGGATCATTAAACTTTGAATAGAATATGCTTCAAATACAGATATTCGGCATTTTATGAAAATACGCAGAAAATCGAACTGAATTTTTCAAAGCGATCTTTGCATGCGAATCATATCGTGTGCATCAACAGCCGGTTCCTGTTACCGGTGCGCTGAAAAGTTGCTGTCGCAAAACAAAACGGATGACGGTAGTGTGGTTTTTAATCAAAAGCACGTTCTGGTTTACACTGGTGCTGGTGGGCCTGTCCTTTCTCGGCAGCAGCCAGAACAGCCAATCGGCGGCCAATTCGCAGTTTGAACTGGCCAACGCGATTTCAGCTGCCATGGGCACCTATGATTATGTGAGCGGCCTTTGCAGCAATAAACCGGATGTTTGCGTTAAGGGCGCTCAAACCTTGGGTGCCATTGGCGCACGAGCCCGCGAAGGCGCGCTGGTGGCCTATCAATTGCTCAACCGGCATTTTGGCGATGGCACCGATGCCAGCGCCACGGCCAATGCAACAGCCACAGCCGATGGCGCACCCGCCAAGGAAAAAGAAACCGGCACCGGATCGGACCATGTTGTCACCGGCTCCGTGCCGCATCCAACCGTGATCAATATTCCCAAGCCCAAGTCCAAACCCGTAGAGTGATCCGGCCTGAACTGGCCCTTACCCGCTTTTTTATGCCAGAGCGTGTTCAATTCCCGCAACGCTTGGCCTATATGCTGGTTTTCCATGCGATCAGCAGCCAGCGGAATGTTACCATGACCCCTATCGACCAGATTATTGATGATTTTGCCTTTCTTGACGATTGGGAAGATCGCTACCGCTATGTGATCGAGCTTGGCAAGGCGCTGCCAGATTTGCCGGAAGACAAGCGCACCGCTGAGAACAAGGTCAGAGGCTGTGCCAGTCAGGTCTGGCTGGCCACCACGGTTGGCGATGGCGCAGACCCGGTTCTGACCTTTGAAGGCGATTCCGATGCCCATATTGTGCGGGGTCTGGTGGCCATCGTGCTGTCGGCCTATTCCGACAAGCGGGCATCCGAGGTGGCAGGCTTTGATGCCTTGGCACTGTTTGGCAAGCTGGGATTGATCGAACATTTGTCCACCCAGCGCGCCAATGGTCTGCGCTCAATGGTGGAGCGGATTCGCTCCGAAGCCAAAAGTCTGCTGGCAGCCTAAGCCTCTACGCGAAAAACCGGATGTGGCTTACCCTTGGGAAAAGCTCATCTCCGGCCTGTAGCCTGCCTCGCCCCAATGGCGCATGGCCGGTGCGGATGTGTTTTGCGGGGCATAATGGCGGGCCAGCGCCATCAAACCGGTGCGCAACATCAGTTTGGCAGAGCGGGCTGGCCATTGCCGTTCGCGCTCCACCAGTTCCAGCCCCTTGGCAAAGCAGCACACATCCAGAACCACGCCGGAAAGCTCCGGGCCCAAGGCCATCAAGGCGCGGGTCACGCGGTTTCTAGCCGCCAGCGCGCTATCACTCACATCAACTGCGGCCGAACGCTGGCCTTTTTGGCTCTGGGCCAATCTCGGCTCCCATGAAGCGGTGATGCGCGGCTGCAAATGGCCCCGCTCAAAGTCCACCGCCAAGCGCTCGCCTGCCGCCAGGGCATCCTGCGGGAAATAGGCACTGCCCGCCTTGTCGCGCAAACGGGCAAGGCTGGACAAGGGAGAATCGTCCAGATTGCGCCGCACAGCGCGTGGGGCACCTTGCGGCTCGCTCAGCACATCATCGCTCAAGGTGCCATGCTGGGCTGTAAATGTCTCATCGCTGTGATCGGCCAAAGCCCGGCGCACAAAGCTTTCGGCCTGCGGGGTGGTGGCCAGCCGTTCGCCGTCCTGCCGCAGCAGGCCTTGCGCCAGCGCATGGCGCAACAGCGCATCAGGCACACGGCCCACCACCATGTCATCCTCCTGCCGCAGAAGATCAAACCCACCCAAGGGTGATGCCCGCAGCACAACAGCCGTGCGTGCCAGACGCACCAGGCGCAACAGCGGCTTTGCAAAAGACGGATCTGGTGCTGTACGTGCCTCAGGCATGGCGCACCGCCTTTGCCACCGTTGCCAGCACCGCCACCACGCGCTCCAGCGCGCAGATAAACTGATCCATCGCCTTGTTATCGCGCCGATCTTCAATCACCTGACAGGCATAGCTGACCGTGCTGCGATCATAGCCAAATGCTCGCGCCACTTCCTGCTGGGGCATGCCCAGCACCACATGGCACAAATACATGGAAATTTGCCGGATCTGACAGCGCTGGCGGCGTCGATCCCCTTTTCGCAACACCGGCTCCTGAACAACGCCGAGCATTTCTTCTGTCACCCGGTTTACGGAGTGGCACAAAACATGATTGGCAGACAGGGCATTTATCTGAATATCCGCTTGCATTCCGACCATTTCAAGAAGCTCCCAAACTAGGATTTTATTCATATCATAGAGCAAAGCGCAGGTGAATAACCCTGAAGGGAGAATACGTCGGAATTACTGATTTTTCACGCTTTTTACAAGTAAACAATATAATAAAAAGGATTATTTTCCACATTTTCTCAAGATATACCCCTGCCATTTAAAGGGTTTCCGCAGCCCAAAAAGCGTGATCTGTGAACAGGTATCCTCCCAGAATTGTGGAAAAGCCCTTTGTATTGAAGGATGTATTTTGAGTAACAATCAATTTATAATTGAAAACGCCGGATAAAAGGCAACGGGACTGCAAAACATGCGCCGTCGATCTGGCAAGAGTTTGTCACGGAAAAGTGGAATCCGGCTTTCCCGAAGAGGCAAGCTCTAGAGCATTGACCTGAGAAAAGTGCGTAGCGGTTTTCCGTCCGGAAATGCGTAAAAACAAAGA
>CAJYRE010000059.1 GCA_913776675.1 Rhizobiaceae bacterium | reverse complement strand
TTTCCAGCTTGGCGGGCGGCACGTCTCGATCCCGTTCAGGCGCTACGTTACGAATGAGGAACAGTGCATCCATGGCAAAACAGCCTGTTCTTGAACTCTCGAATGTGTCACGCGGTTACGGTGAGGGGGAAGCCAGACTTTCGATCCTCAAAGGGGCCGGTCTCAAGCTCTATGAGGGCGAAACGGTGGCCCTCGTTGCACCGTCTGGTACGGGAAAATCGACCCTTTTGCATATTGCTGGTTTGCTGGAACAACCCAGCGATGGCGATGTGTTGATTGGCGGCCGCAACTGTAACGATCTCTCTGAAGACGGTCGAACCGCAATGCGCCGAAGCAGCATTGGTTTCGTTTATCAGTTCCATCATTTGCTGCCTGAATTTTCTGCTCTGGAAAACATCATGATGCCGCAGATGGTGGCGGGGTTATCCATTCCCGAAGCGCGCGAACGCTCAAAGGCCATGCTGGATTATATGCGAATTGGTCATCGTGCTGATCATCGCCCAGCGGAGCTTTCGGGTGGTGAGCAGCAGCGCGTTGCCATTGCCCGTGCTGTGGCCAATGCGCCAATTTTGCTTTTGGCCGATGAGCCGACCGGCAATCTTGACCCAGAGACCGCAGCTTACGTCTTCTCGGCTCTGGAAGCGTTGGTGCGCCAGTCCGGCTTGGCGGCCTTGATTGCCACACATAATCACGAGCTGGCCCAACGTATGGATCGCTGCGTAACGCTTGTGGACGGCAAAGTGGTGGATCTCGAACTGTAATGTCAGATTTGGCCCGCTGTGGCCAAATATTTCCGCCTCCTCTCTATGCTCCTTCAACTGAGATTGCTTTTGTCCTGTGATGGTTGAGGCAATGTAGAGCATTTACCTGAGAAAAGTGCCTAGCGGTTTTCTGTCCGGAAATCCGTAAAAACAAAGAGTTAGAGCATGACAGTGTTTCCGGGAAACACTGTCATGCTCTAAGGTCACAGCTTCAGAATTCAACATGAAAGATTGAAATAATCCCTGAATCGAGAAGATTCAGGGACTGAATTCTTATGGCTTGACATAAATACAAAAGGAGAACAAAATAGATACATAAAGAGATTAGGAGTGAGCCATGACTGACGTTTTGCAAGACATCGCCGCATTCGCTTCCCTCGCGGTTTTTATCGCCAGCCTTTCTCTGTTGGCTTTGGCTTTTTGATCGAAAACTGTTTTCGATTGAAGGAGTGATGCAGTAGGCGGGGATAGATGGGGCAATCAGCTTTTCCTGTCTGGACAGATCGGTTCCAAATATTGAAAATATCGTGAATGTGCAGCCTCGAGTCTGGCAGCGCTGACAGATGTTTCAGAACATAGGATAGAGCCAATGAGTGATGCCAGAGCCAATGATCAGGCGAAGGATGCAGCGGCTGGTCCGGGATTTGTTCACCTGCGTGTTCATTCCGCCTATTCCTTGCTGGAGGGCGCTCTTCCCCTCAAGAAAATTCTGGGCAAGGCTGTGGCAGACAATCAGCCGGCTATTGCTATTACCGATACCAACAATCTGTTTGTGGCGCTTGAATTCTCCCAGAAGGCATTGGGAGATGGGCTTCAGCCCATTATTGGCTGTCAGCTTTCGTTGAATATGGAAGATGTCGCGGACGAAAAACGTGGCAATGGTGGATTGGAAAAATATCCATCCATCGTTCTTCTGGCTGCTGATCCTGCCGGATATGAGCGTCTGGTGGATCTCGTCAGCCGTGCCTATTTGCAAGGTGATAGTGCCCATGCCGTGCATATCACCACATCATGGCTTGAAGAGATTGGCACCGGTGGTCTGATTGCCTTGAGCGGTGCATCGGGTGGTCCCATTGATATGGCGCTCAAGGATGGGCACGCAGCCCAGGCCAGTGCCCGCCTTTTGACATTGAAACGCTTGTTTGGTGATCAGCTTTACATCGAATTGCAGCGTCATCAGGGGTATGACCGTGTGCATGAGAGCCGTATGGTGGCGCTGGCCTATGAGCATGACATTCCCCTGGTGGCCACCAATGAGGCGTTTTTTCCATCCCGTGAGGATTATGATGCTCACGACGCCTTGATGGCGGTGGCTCATAACGCGATTGTCTCAGATGACCGCCGTTTTCGCCTCACGTCGGATCATTACCTGAAAAGCCGCAGCGAAATGCAGGCGCTGTTTGCGGATCTTCCGGAAGCGCTGGACAATACCATTGAAATTGCCACACGCTGTTCTTTTGTTTTGAACACGCGCAGCCCGATTTTGCCCCGCTTTACGGGTGGTAGTGATGATCCGGAAGAGGCAGAGCGTGCCGAGGCGCAGGAACTGCGGCGTCAGGCCATTGAAGGCCTGAATGAACGGCTGGAAAAGCTCGGCATGGCTCCGGGTTACGAAGAGAAGGATTATCGGGAACGGCTGGATTTCGAGCTGGGCGTTATCGAGCGGATGAAGTTCCCAGGTTACTTCCTGATCGTTGCGGACTTTATCAAATGGGCCAAGCAGCATGATATTCCTGTTGGTCCGGGGCGTGGTTCGGGGGCGGGGTCGCTTGTGGCCTATGCGTTGACCATCACCGATGTCGATCCTTTGCGGTTTTCCTTGCTGTTCGAGCGCTTTCTCAATCCTGAGCGCGTGTCGATGCCGGATTTTGATATTGACTTCTGTCAGGATCGCCGGGAAGAGGTGATCCGTTACGTGCAGCGCAAATATGGGCGCGAGCAGGTGGCGCAGATCATCACCTTCGGATCATTGCAGGCACGTGCTGCTTTGCGCGATGTGGGCCGCGTGCTGGAAATGCCCTATGGTCAGGTGGACCGTATCTGTAAGTTGGTGCCGAACAATCCGGCCAATCCCACGCCCTTGTCAAAGGCGATTGAAGAAGAGCCAAAGTTTCAGGAAGAGATTGATAAAGAGCCGGTGGTCGGGCGGCTGCTGGACATTGCCCAAAAAATTGAAGGTCTCTATCGCCACGCTTCCACGCACGCTGCGGGCATTGTGATTGGTGATCGGCCTCTGTCCAAGCTGGTACCGATGTACCGCGATCCGCGCTCCGATATGCCCGTCACCCAGTTCAACATGAAATGGGTTGAGCAAGCCGGGCTGGTGAAATTCGACTTTCTGGGGCTGAAGACGCTGACCGTTTTGAAAACGGCGGTGGATTTCTGCAAATTGCGCAATATCGAGATTGATCTCTCGACCATCCCGCTGGACGATGCACTGACCTATCAAATGCTGTCGCGTGGCGAAACAGTTGGCGTGTTCCAGGTGGAAAGTGCTGGCATGCGCAAGGCGCTGATCGGCATGCGGCCGGACTGTATCGAGGATATTATTGCGCTGGTGGCGCTCTATCGTCCCGGTCCTATGGAGAATATTCCGGTCTACAATGCTCGCAAACACGGTGAGGAAGAGATTGAATCCATCCATCCCACCATTGATTACCTTTTGAAGGAAACGCAGGGCGTTATCGTTTATCAGGAGCAGGTTATGCAGGTGGCGCAGGTGCTGTCGGGCTATTCGCTCGGCGAAGCCGACCTGCTGCGCCGCGCCATGGGTAAGAAGATCAAGGAGGAAATGGATAAGCAGCGGGCCCGTTTTGTCGAAGGGGCGGTGAAAAACGGTGTCGGCAAACCGCAGGCTGATAATATTTTTGACCTTCTGGCCAAGTTTGCCAACTACGGCTTCAACAAATCCCATGCGGCGGCCTACGCCATCGTGTCCTATCAAACGGCCTATATGAAGGCGCATTATCCGGTCGAGTTTTTGGCCGCATCCATGACGCTGGATATGGCCAATACGGAAAAGCTGGTGGATTTTCGCCAGGACGCTGGCCGCCTCGGAATTGAAGTCGTGCCGCCTTCGGTGCAGACCTCTTTCCGGCATTTCCAAACCGGTCCCAACCGGATTTACTATTCGTTGGCTGCCTTGAAGGGGGTGGGGGACGCCGCCGTGGAGCATATTGTTGCTGTGCGTGGTGATACGCCTTTTGCCGATCTGGAAGATTTCTGTGTGCGGATTGATCCCAAGCAGATCAACCGGCGGGTGTTTGAAGGGCTTATTTTTGCAGGTGCGTTCGATTGTTTTGGGCATGATCGCGCCGAACTGATTGCCGGCATGGATCGGATCATCGGCTTTGCCCAGCGCGCGCAGGAAAACGCGGTGAGCGGCCAGTCGGATATGTTCGGCGCAGGGGGCGCGACCGGGCCGGAGCGGATTTCGTTTCCCAGCTATACGCCGTGGTTGCCATCCGAAAAGCTGATGCGCGAATTTCAGGTGCTCGGATTTTACCTGTCAGCGCATCCGTTGGATACGTACAAGCCTGTGTTGGAAAAAATGCGGGTGCAGAATTTTGCCGATTTCTCTCAAGCTGTGAAGCAGGGGGCCACCGCTGGGCGTTTGGCGGGAACCGTGATTTCCCGGCAGGAACGCAAGACCAGAACCGGCAACAAGATGGGCATTGTGACATTCTCCGATGCGTCCGGCCAATTTGAAGCGGTGCTGTTTTCGGAAGGTTTGAATCAATATCGTGATCTGCTGGAATCGGGCAAATCGCTGGTGATTACAGTGGCCGCGGAAGAAAGACCGGAAGGCATTGGCCTGCGGATTCAGACGGCGCAATCCCTTGAAGAAAAATCATTGCAGATGCAAAAGGCGTTGCGCATTTATCTGCGCGATTCC
>CAJYRE010000058.1 GCA_913776675.1 Rhizobiaceae bacterium | reverse complement strand
ACTGGCCACGGGGCCAACGGCAATCATCTGCTTTGCGCCTTCCAGCGTGGTGGCAGCCACAGAGCCATCCAGTGTCTGGGGCAAGCCGAGTGCGACAAACACCAGCGCCAGAAGGATGGACATGGGCAACAGCACATACAGCGTGGCACGGGTCACATCGACCCAGAAATTGCCGATGGTCAGGCTCTGCGAGCGCACAAAGGCGCGGGTCACGGCAATGGCCAGTGCAATGCCCGTGGCCGCAGACAGGAAGTTCTGCACCGTCAGACCTGCCATCTGGGTAAAGTTGCTCATCACCGCTTCACCGCTATAGCTCTGCCAATTGGTATTGGTCACAAAGCTCACCGCCGTATTGAACGACAGATCGGCGGGCACATTGGCAAAGCCCTGCGGATTGATGGGCAGATAGGCCTGCAACCGCATGATGGCGTAGAGAATGGCAAAGCCCGCCAGCGAAAACGCCAGCATGGCCAGCGTATAGCCCAGCCATCCCTGTTCTTTATCGACCTTGATACCGGAAAGGGCATAAAAGCCCTTTTCAACAGGGACCAGAACAGGGGACAAAAACGTGCGCCGGCCCGAAAACACGGCAGACATATAAAGGCCAAGCGGCTTGATAACCGCCAGCACAAGAAGAAAGACGAGGCTGATTTGCAGCCATCCGGTCAAAGTCATGATAACACGTCCTTGGACTTTCGTTGAGCATCGTATGTTGGCCAAAACCGGTTCTCACGGTTCGGCACGATGCTGTAAAACTAGAATTTTTCGGGATGAAGCAGCGTCGCTACAAGGTAGACGGCCAGCGCCACGGCAATGATAAGGCCGAGAATGGGTTCAATCATCGCAACACCTCACAGATGATTGAGTGCGCGCGCATAAACGGCCAGCGCCACAAAAAGGCCAACCCCCAGCGCGATGAAAATGATGTCGGACACGATCCGCTCCTGTTGTTTGCAGCCTGCCCGCATGGGCATGGCAGGTGCAGGCTTGATGGGGGAAAACAGGCTGTCTCTTTTCCCGGCCCAATATTAGCGACAGGCCGCCTCAGGTTTCGATTGGGAAGATCGAAGCCCGGCATAAGGAAAACATAAAGATTGGCAGCCCGGTGAGGTGGCAAAGGCCAAACACACCACAAAGCAGCGTTCTCATTCCCTGCCCAAATCGCGGCGATGTTTGCGGCATCAAGCCGCTTTGCGCAAAAGCTGTATTGCCCGCTTCAACGGAAGGGAACCAGTTTTGCGTCTGCTGTGCGTACAGTTGACACCGTCTATCTAAATAGTAGATTTTAACTATCAAACAGGAGGAAGAAGCGATGTCTTTGGGACGCAGGCAATTCAGTGCAATTGCATTTTCAATCACCTTGGTGGCAGGCTCTCTTACACCTGTATTCGCATCTGCCGGGCAGGAAATTCTCAATGTTTCCTATGACCCCACCCGCGAATTCTACAAGCAATATGATGCCGCTTTCTCCAAATACTGGAAGGGCAAGACCGGCGAGGATGTGCGCGTAAACCAATCGCACGGCGGCTCCGGCAAGCAGGCCCGCTCGGT
The DNA here is from genome assembly GCA_913776675.1 of Rhizobiaceae bacterium. GTDB lineage: Bacteria > Pseudomonadota > Alphaproteobacteria > Rhizobiales > Rhizobiaceae > Allorhizobium. Next base: position 1,327 of record CAJYRE010000058.1, on the reverse strand, counting down.
GATTGAAGGGCTGGAAGCCGATGTGGTGACGCTGGCGCTGGAAGCCGATATTGATGTGATTGCCGAGAAAACCAAGAAAATCCCGGCGGATTGGAAAAAGCTGCTGCCCAACAACAGCGCGCCTTATACCTCGACCATTGTGTTTCTGGTGCGCAAGGGCAATCCCAAAGGCATCAAGGACTGGGATGACCTGATCAAGGACAAGGTGCAGGTGATTACACCCAACCCGAAAACCTCCGGCGGTGCCCGCTGGAACTTCCTTGCCGCCGTAGCCTGGGCCAAAAAGGCCTATCATGGTGATGACGCCAAGGTGCGCGATTATCTCACCAAGCTGTTCCAGCATGTGCCGGTTCTCGATACGGGCGCGCGCGGTGCCACCCAGAGCTTTGCCGAGCGCGGCCTTGGTGACGTGCTGATTGCCTGGGAAAACGAGGCCTATCTGGCGCTGGACGAGCTGGGCCCGGGCCAGTTTGAAATCGTCACCCCTTCGGTGTCCGTCAAGGCCGAGCCACCTGTGGCGCTGGTCAAGGGCAATGCGGATGCGCATGGCACCACCAAGGTGGCCGAGGCCTATCTGGAATATCTCTATTCGCCGGAAGGCCAGAAACTGGCCGCCAAGAATTACTATCGCCCGTCTGATCCTTCCAAGGCCAATCCGGATGATTTGAAACGCTTCGGCAAGGTGGAAATGGCCACGATTGAAGATTTCGGCGGCTGGAGCAAGGCACAGCCAGAATTCTTCGGCGATGGCGGCCTGTTCGATCAACTTTACAAACCGGCACAGTAATCCTTCATGACAGCACCCTCCTCCCAACGGAGCTGGCAGTGGAAACATCCGAGCGTCATTCCAGGTTTTGGTCTGACGCTCGGATTGTCTCTGTCCATGCTCACCCTCATTGTTCTGATCCCGCTGGCGGCGCTGATTTTGCGCGCCGCCTCGCTGGGTCCGGGCGGTATTTATGCCATTGCCACAGACCCGCGCATTGCCTCTGCCCTGCGGGTAAGCTTTACCACCGCCGTGATTGCGGCCGCAGCCAATGCCGTGTTTGGCACGCTGACCGCATGGGTGCTGGTGCGCTACCGGTTTCCGGGCCGCCGCCTGCTGGATGCCTTTATTGATTTGCCCTTTGCGCTGCCCACGGCGGTTGCGGGCATTGCCCTGACCGCGATTTATGCGCCGAATGGCCTGATTGGCCAATGGCTGGCACCGCTGGGCATCAAGGTGGCCTATACGCCGCTGGGCATTATTGTGGCACTGATTGCCGTGGGCTTTCCCTTTGTGGTGCGCACGGTGCAGCCGGTGATGGAAGAGCTGTCACGCGAGACC
>CAJYRE010000057.1 GCA_913776675.1 Rhizobiaceae bacterium | reverse complement strand
CGCAAATTGTGGGCGGTGCGTTTGCGGGTCATCTTGCCGCCAACATCCACGGGCTTGCGCATCTGATCGATTTTCACTTCGTCAGTATAAAAGCGCAAAGCTTCGCCCTTGCCTTGCATTTCGTCATCACCGTAGACGGGGCGATGGCGCAATTGAACGGACAAATCAAATGAGATGGTATCGCCTGCCCCAGATTCGAGATCAGTCAGGCGCTGGATCATAGCCTCGTCGCTGTCAGCGATGAAGCGCTGACCAAAATAGCTTTGCGACCAAGTTGATACGAAAAGATTCCCAGACCACTTCTTTTGCGCAAGCGGGCTACCAAACGGAATAACAGTGGGCATAAGTGTCAATCTCCAAAGTTAGGATTTTGAGCACTCATGCGCTGCGTTTTTCTGATTACTGGAAATCGGGCATTGTTGCAAGACGCAGTGCGTGCTAAGGCCAAAGGCACTGCGCAGGACGTGCGGACCCTTCTTAAAACAGGAGTTCGCAATGGACCGATTTGCAGAGTGCCACGCCATCACCGCCAAATGGGAAGGTGGATGGTCGAACCATCCAGACGATCCCGGTGGGCCGACGATGTATGGCATCATCCAGAAAGTCTATGACAAAAAGCGCAAAGAATGGGGTTTGCCCCTGCAATCCGTGCGTCTCATCACGCGCGATGAAGCATTGCGCATCTTCCGCGAGGACTACTGGGACAAGGTTGGTGCTGCTGCACTCCCTGCCGGTGTCGATCTTTGTGGTTATGACGGTGGCGTAAATTCTGGCGTTGGCCAGTCCAAAAAGTGGCTTGAACGTTCCGCATCAATCACAGATCCGGTTGCCCGCGTCAAAAATCTTTGCAAGCAACGGCTCTCTATGCTCCAGACCCTAAAAATCTGGAAAACCTTTGGCGAAGGCTGGACGCGACGGGTGGTGGATATTGAAGCCAAGGGCGTTGCCATGGCGCTGGCGGCTGCCGGAGCGACCACTGGCCAGGTCAAATCTGCGGCAATCGCCGAATCGACCCTTGCAACATCGCGGTCGAACACTGCCAAGAACCAAGCCAAGCTGGCAGGTGTCGCCGCTGGCGGCGCTGGTGGCGGTACCGCAACCCAGCAAGGCAGTGTTGCAGATGTGGCCACTTATGACCCGACGCTGATTTGGGTTCTGGCTGCTATTGCGTTGGGACTTGGCACCATTGCTCTGGTGCGGTTCATTCGCAGCCATCAGGACGCCGAACGGGCGCTTGCTTATGCAGAGGTGGCACAATGAGCGCCTTGGCAACGATCCTGATCAGCGCCGCAGCAAACGCGGGCGCGCCCATCGTCAAGAGCATCCTTGAAAAACACTTTGGCGGCACGGCCAGCGAGATTGGCGGTGCCGTGGTCAATGCCATTGCCGAAAAGGCTGGGGTGACGGTGGACGCCCTTGCTGACGCGCCGACAGAGCAAATCGAATCGGCAGTGCAAAGCGTTGAAAGTCAGGCACCAGAGCTGATTAATGCTCTGGTGACGGCGCAGCAACAGGGCAATCAATTGATGTTGGCGGAGATGGGAACGAAATCCGACTTTGGCTGGCTCTGGCGTCCGGCTGGCATGTGGTTGATGTTGGGCTGTATCGGCTTCTACATTCTTCTGCTGCCGATCCTCGGCTTGATCGTTGGCCATCCGGTATCGCTCACCGTGGGATTTTCGGATTTCGTCACCGTTTTTGTTACCTACACATCACTTTACATGGGCGGTAACACGGCCATTCGGGTGCTTAAGCGGGATTGATCATGCGATGACCGATGATAGAGAGCTGCAAGCACTGAACCGCTCCATGGGCCGGATCGAGGGCACGATGTCTGCAATGTCCGAGCAAATGACCCGCATGAGTGAACAGCAGGAACGCTTTCGGCAAGAGCAGTCGGAAAGCCGAGCGAAGCTGCACCAAGAGATCGACAAAATCCGTGGCAGCGCAGCCGCCACGGAAGAAAAGGTCGACCAGCTTAAAGAGCAAGCGCAAGCCCATGCGGTTGACATCAGCGGGTTCAAGGTCTGGCGCGAACGGTTGATTGGTATGCGCATTCTCATGATGCTTTGCGGCTCTGCTGTCATGGGTGCCGCGGCTTTTGTCTGGAACTGGATCACCACAAGGCTAGGGCTTTGAAGATAGGAGGCGGAAATCTGTCGGATTTTCGCCTCTATCATCTTGATCAGTGTTCGCGGTTGTGCGTATAGGAGCGGTAGCGGACATCTGGGGGCGTATTTATTTGCGCGAGGATTATCTATGTCTGCCAATCAGAACGCACTTGAAGATCGCCTGCTGACAATCAAAGACGTGTGCGACAAACTCAGTTTGAGTAAGACGAAAATCTACAATATGATCCGCAGCAATGAGTTTCCTGCTGGCCACCAGTTGGGCGCGCGCTGCACACGCTGGCCACTCAGCAAGGTTGAAAATTGGATGCGGGAGCGCTTGGCTGCAACCTCAGACGATACCGCCAAGGCCGCGTGATGGCCGTCGCTCGAAAATCAGCAATGCCAAATCCGCTCGAACATGCGGAACAGGTTTCCCTTATACGGTGGGCTGAACATAGCCGTGGCAAATATCCGGCTGTTCGTCTGCTGTATGCGGTGCCGAACGGTGGGCATCGCTCGAAAAAGACTGCCGCCGACCTGAAATGTGAAGGCGTGAAGCGCGGAGTGCCAGACGTTCACCTGCCGGTGCCGGTCCATCCTTTTCATGGCCTGTACGTCGAGCTGAAACGCCGTGGCTACTCTGGACGCGCACTCGGCGGGCGCAGCGGCGACCAGGTGGAATGGCACAAAAGCTTGCGCAAGCAGGGATATGCGGTTTGCACGTGCTACGGCTGGGACAGTGCAGCAGAGGCAATTGTGGCGTATTTGAATGGTGAAATGGCAATGCCGGATGATGGCGATTGTGCGTTTTGGGGGACGTGATTGCCGAATGAATTATTGCTAAATTTATATCTCATATTCCAAATCAATATCTCTGCGTGTATATACGCCCGCAACACGTAGCTTATGGAGTAATTCAAATGAAGGAATTTTCTTTATCTTATGGTTCATCAATGCTCATCAACGATGGCGTGAGAAACATCCAGCCGACGGAAGAAAGGATGTACATCGCAGTCGTAGCTCAAGATGAGGAAACCGTTTTAAAGGCAGTGACTGAGCTAACGCCTCGGATTGATGGCCTATCGCCGTCTGACCATGCAAAATTTTTCCGCTCCCACTCTAAGTCTGAAT
>CAJYRE010000056.1 GCA_913776675.1 Rhizobiaceae bacterium | reverse complement strand
AGGTTGGCCCCGAATATGCCAGCAAGGTGGTGATCCCCGAGGTTGAAGGGGCGGTTCGCAAGGCACTTGGCGGGCTGGATTCCACCGGTCTTTACAAGCGTAGCCGCGATCTGACGCAAAATACCGTGGCTGAGGTGTCTGAAACCTTGGCCCACAGCTACATCCAGATCGACGATGTGGTGATCCAGCGTATTATTCTGCCGGAGGTGTTGCAGGAGGCCGTGATTGAAAAAAGTCGCCAGCAGCAGATTGCCGATTCTTATGTTTACCGCCTGAAAGCTGCCGGAAGCGAGGCCGAGCGGCAGAAGATCGAGGCGGATGGTTTTGCAGCCTATAACCAGATTATCAGCAAGACACTGACCCGCGATCTGCTGAGCTGGGAGGGTGTGCGCGCAACCAAGGATATTGCCACATCACAAAACTCCAAAGTTATCATCATGGGCAATGGCAAGGATGGTCTGCCCGTTATCCTCAACGGCGAATGAGGGCTGAACGTGGGTAGCAAAACGATCTATTTTTTCTATTTCATTGGCACGACGCTGGGCGTCTTTCTGGCGCTGCGTGCCATCTGGGCGCTTGCCACCCATCGGGCCGTTCGCTGGAAGGCGCTTGCCGTGTTCACGACACTGGTGGGCGTGATCACCCTTTACTATCTGTGGCAAACCTCGCTGGGCCTGGATGCCATGGCCGATGCGCGCCGGGAGTATGCACGGTCTGCTCAAACCACAATCCGCATTGCGATCCCGTGGATCGAGAAGCAAGACGATTTTTTCAACGGTGCCAAACGGGCCGCACAGGAGATCAACGCCGACCCTGTCAAGGTTGTTCTGCCGGATGGGAGCAGCAAGCAGCTCACGTTGGACGTGGTGTCCTTTCCGTACAAGCCGGGTGAGGCGCTGGATGTGGCGCAGAAAATCGCGCAGGATCCTTCCATTGCTGGCGTGATCGGTCATCCCGATGTGGACGGAGCCATTCAGGCTTCGGCCACCTATGATGCTGCCGGGCTTTTGTATTTTGCCCCAACGATTCGTCAGGTCCAACTGACAGAGCATCGCTTTTCAACGGTTTTTCGCTTGAGCCCCAGTGACGCAGACATGGCCCGCGCTGTTGCGGATTTTGCCAACAGCAATGGCCTGTTCAATATTGCCATCGTTTCGCCCCGCAATGACTATGGTTACGATCTTTTTCAGATCTACAAAGGCGAAATTTCCGCGCTCAGCACATCGCAGCACATGGCCGATGCCCCCCATATGCGCCGCTTTGTGTCTTATGCGCCTGAATTGAACCGCTTTGACGAGATCATCAACAGCATCATTGATGGTTCTTCCGGGCAGATGCAACAGATTGATCTGGTTGTCATTCTGGGCACGTCGCCCTCTGAAGCGCATCTTCTGGAACAGATGCGCCGCAGAACCTTGCGCGCTGCCATACTCTGCCTGCCGGATTTGCAGGGCGAGGCCATGGCGCTGGTCAAGGCGACACCAGACAGCATGGCCGGACCGATTTATGTGCTGAACGACGGCGATCTCAATCTCAAGAACGGCTCTGCGGGCAGAAGTGAAAGCGCAAGCCGCGAATCGCTTGCCTATAATGCTGTGAAATTGATGGCTGATGCCTGGAGACGCACCGGAACGACCGAGAGCCGGGACGTGGCAATTTCGCTGCGTGCGACGCCTGATTGGCATCTTGGCAATCTTCGACTGGATTTCCGATCATCCGGCGGGGTGAAAAGCAGACCCATTGGCGTGGAAAAGATCGACCCGGCTCTGGGTGGTCAACCGCAATTGGTCTTTGAAAGCAGGCCTGCCGTTTCGCAGCTTGCCACTTCGCAACCGTGACCTTCCAAAGCAGGAGACATTGACGTGCATATACCAATCTTTATTTATCTGGGAACATGCCTTTTGGTAGCGATCACCGGCATTGATCGCAAAATGGGATTTTACGGTTATTTCTTCGCTTCGCTGCTTTTGACACCGGTTATCGGTGGACTGCTGGTTCTGGTATCTGCCCCCCGCAAGACCTAGAGCATTTCCAGAAACAGTGTGTGGCGGTTTTCCGTCCGGAAATGCTCTAAAAGCGTTACAGCGACCTTTGTGCGCCATATTGGGTGAGAGGCGCTGCAATATCAGTGAGCCTTGGTATTACCTGACAAAATGAATCACCGGCTTCCCATGATAGGGCGAGGTCGAGACATGCGCATCAACACAAAACACATCCCGCAGCAGCTCTCGGGTCAACACCTCTTCCGGTGTGCCCGAGGTGACGATTTTTCCAGCCTGCATGACAATAAGCCGATCACAGAACATGGCCGCATGATTCAGGTCGTGCAGCGCAATGATGCTTGTGATGGGGAGTTCTGACACCAGCCGCAGCAGGCTGACCTGATGATGAACGTCGAGGTGGTTGGTCGGCTCATCCAGGATGAGTTCTTTCGGTGATTGTGCAAGCGCACGGGCTAGGTGAGCGCGCTGCTTCTCGCCTCCCGACAGGCTCTGCCAGCTATCATTGCGTTTGGCAGTCAGCTCTGTTCGCTCAAGCGCATTGTTGACAGCGGCGTCATCCTCGCCCGTCCAGCCGGAAAACATCGATCGATGCGGGAAACGACCCAGTTTGACGACATCCACGACCTTCATATTGGCGTTGGTGGTGGCGTGCTGTTCGATCAAGGCAACGCGCTGGGCCATGGTGCGACGGCGAATCCGCTCAATGTTTTGCCCATCCAGCGTGACCTGTCCCGAGGCGGGGCGTTTTAGCCCGGCCAGCAATCGCAGCAGCGAGGTCTTGCCCGATCCGTTTGGCCCCAACAGTCCGAGCATTTCTCCGGGTCTGGCCATCAGAGATACGTCGTTGACGATTGTTTTCGAACCAATTTTCCAGACGAGATGATCGGCTCTGATACTCATGACGCCCGCTGCAACTTATAGAGAATGATCGAAAAGAAGGGGACGCCCACCAGCGCTGTGACAACACCGATTGGCAAAAGCTGCTGGGGAACCAGCGTGCGCGAGGCAATGTCTGCCAGAACCATGAAGATCGCCCCGATCACGGCGCAGGCGGGCAGCAGGCGGGCATGCATTGGCCCCACGATGAAACGGGTGGCGTGCGGAACAACAAGCCCGACAAAGCCGATTGTGCCAACCATGCTGACAATGGTCGCCGTCATGATTGCCGTCAGCGCAAAAAGCACAACCCGCGTTCGACCAACATCAATGCCCAGAGATGCGGCGGCTTCATCGCCAAAGGCAAAGGCATCGAGAACCCGTGCGTAGAAAAGACAGGCGATCAATCCACACCCCACGACGATGGACACGAGCGCAAATTCCGGCCAGCGGACGCCGCCAAGGCTGCCGAGCAGCCAGAACATCACATCGCGCGCCTGCTGGGCATTGCCGGAGGTTGTGACGATGTACGATGTTGCCGCATTGAACAATTGCGATGTGGCCACGCCAGCCAAGATGGTTCTGTCGGCACCGCCGCGGGCACCGTTTGACAACAGCGCCACGAGCAGAAACGCTGCAAATGCACCACCGAAAGCACCGGCTGACAGCGAGACTGCGCCTGCGCCGATGCCAAGAATGACAACGGCCACCGCGCCGGTGGAAGCACCGGCCGAAATGCCAAGCACATAGGGTTCTGCCAAAGGGTTGCGCAGCAAGGCCTGCATGATGGCACCGCATAAGGCCAGCCCGGCACCGCAAAAGACCGCAACCAGCGCACGGCTGAGCCGATACTCCCAGATGACGGTTTCATGGATGCGGTTGAGCGCAATTGCCGTCCAGCCCAGTTTGTTGGTGATGGCGGAATAGGTGGTTGACAGCGGGATCGGCATATCACCGATCCCCACGCTGATGCCAACCACCAGCGCGATGGCAACGAGCGAGGCGAGGGCAAACCCCGCCATGGCCACGATAGGGCGCTGCTGTCGGCCGGACGCTCCGGGCATGCTGTCGGCGCTCACTTCAGGCCGAGCTTTT
>CAJYRE010000055.1 GCA_913776675.1 Rhizobiaceae bacterium | reverse complement strand
AATTTGGCACCGATGAGACAGGCAAGATCATTCTGGCCGATGAAATTCACACCCCCGATAGCAGCCGTTACTGGATTGCCGAAAGCTATGAGCAGGCTTTTGGGCAGGGCAGTCGCCCGGCCAGCTTTGACAAGGATTTTGTACGCTCATGGGTGGGCGAGCGTTGCGATCCTTACAAGGATCCCATCCCGGAAATTCCGCAGGATTTGATTGAGGCCACATCCAGAGTGTATATTCAGGCCTATGAGGCCATTACCGGCCAGACGTTCACACCCGATGATTCCGGCGCGACCCCGCGTGAGCGGGTCAAGGCAAATATTGATTCCTATCTGACACAGTCCTGAATGTTATGACAAACCGCAAAAGCAGCAGCAGGGGCTTGAAGGATACGGGCGATCAGGTCCAGATGTGCAAGGTGCGCCGTTCGCGCAGGCCTGCGGCTGAAACGCGCCGGGAAATTCTCGCGGTGGCCGAAGACCTGTTCCGGGAGCGTGGCTATCAGCAGGTTGCCATGGCCGATATTGCGGCGGCGCTGGATATGTCACCAGCCAATGTGTTCAAACATTTCCATGCCAAGACGGCTTTGGTGGATGCCATTGCGTCGGTGCATGTGGAAAAAATGATGCAGCGTCTGGTGGCTCTGGAGCTGCCCTGCGGGCCGCAGGCAAAGCTTTTGCGCCTAGCCGAAGAATTGCTGGGCATTTTGCTGGTGGATGTTTCTGAGAACCGGCATCTTTTTGAGATGATCGTGCTGACGGCCGATCTTGAACTGCAGGCGGGTGAGCTTTATCGCACCAAGATTGCCACCATTCTGGAAGCGATTATTCTGGAGGGGGTGGCCGCTGGCCAATTCTTTGTGCGGGATGCGCATCACACGGCATCTGTCATCACAATCGCGCTGGAAGGTGTGATCAATCCCTTGTCTGTTGCCACCCATACACCAGAGGTTCTTTACCGTCGGTGCCAGGATGTGATGGAACTGGTTAATACTGCGCTGCAAAATCCACTTGCAAAGTGACGATTCTTGAACTACGTCACATAGGTAGTCTTGAATTGTGCGAAAATGTGTCTTTGACGCCACGCTGAAGTTGCGTTTTGTCACATCTCGCCAACAATTCGATTTATCATCTTGTGATGTTTTCTTTCTGCTGAAACGTTGGTGGAGAGGACGTTCAAAAGTAGGACCAGCGCGTGGCCAAATATTTTACTCTGTCATCCATCGGTTTGGTGCTGTTGCTTGCTGCGAGCGGATGCAGCGATCAGGGCAAGAAGCAGGAAGGCGCTGCTCCGGCTGCTGAACGTCCGCCGCAGCCTGTCAGCGTGATCACGATGACCAAAGGTGTACAGCCTTTGACCACCATTCTGTCTGGCCGTGCGGAAGCGTTGCAATCGGCTGATATTCGTCCGCGGGTTGGCGGGGTCATCAAGGAAGTGTCTTTCAAGGAAGGCAGCTTCGTCAAGGCGGGTGATCTTCTCTATAAAATTGATGATGCCACCTATGTGGCTGCTGTCGATGAAGCGCGGGCTGCGCTGGACAAGGCTGAAGCCAGCGTGCCGCCAGCCGAGGCCAACCTGCAGCGTTATGAGCGTCTGGCCAATACGGGTGCCTCACAGAAGGATTATGAAACCGCGCAAGCAACCCTGCTGGAAGCCAAGGCCTCGGTTGCCCAATCGCGTGCTGCTCTTCAAACCGCTGAAATCAACCTTGCTTTCACCGATGTGCGTGCGCCTTTTGATGGTGTGACCTCGGCCACCAATTATTCCATCGGCAATCTGGTCACCGCAGGTCAGACCGATTCGCTGATGACCCTTCGGAAAATCAATCCGATCTACATCAAGCTGAATGAATCCAGCGTCAACCTGCTGCGGCTGCGGGCTGCCATTGCGGCAGGCAATGGCAGCAATCATGTACCCGGCTCTGAAAAGGCGGATATTCGTCTGAAAATGGAAGATGGCCAGGATTATCCCAGCGCCGGCAAGATCGACATGTCCGAAATGGCTGTGAGTACCACCACAGGCACAGTGTCGATCCGCACACTGTTTGACAATCCGCAAAATCTGATCCTGCCCGGCATGTATGTGCGCGCCACAATCACGGTGGGAGAAGAGGGGGGCTATGCCATTCCGCAACGGGCCGCAACCCGGAATGCATCTGGTGAGTTGATGGCGAAATTCGTTGGAGCCGCAAACAAGGTGGAAACCCGCACCTTCGCCACCAGCAAGCTCTCGGGCAACAATTGGCTGGTGACAGACAATGTCAAGGATGGTGACAAACTGATCGTGGATGGCTTCCAGTGGATTATGGACGGTGCTGTTGTGCAGCCGGTTCCCGTGCAGCTTGATGCCAAAGGTCTGGTTATCGAACAGAAGGCACCAGCAGCGACACCAAAATCATGATGTCAAAGGACATCTCCAGCAACATCGTGATCAGGAACTAAGATATGGCCAGATTTTTCATACGGCGACCGATTTTCGCTTGGGTGATCGCGATTGTGATCATGCTTGGTGGTGCCCTTGCCATCAACACACTGTCAATTTCGCAATATCCGGATATTGCGCCAACCACGGTGCGTATTACGGCGACCTATAGCGGTGCCAGTGCCGATACGGTGCGCAAATCCGTGACGCAGATTATTGAAGATGGCATGACGGGTCTTGACGGTCTGACCTATATGACCTCTTCGTCGTCCACAGGCCAAGCCAGCATTTCGCTGACGTTCAACAACAGCGTCAATCCGGACATTGCTCAGGTGCAGGTGCAGAACAAGCTTCAGCTTGTTACCTCCCAATTGCCCAGCACTGTGCAGACGCAAGGGCTTGAAGTGTCGCGCTCCACCTCCAGTATTCTGCTGGTGGGAGCGTTGGTATCGTCCAATGGAAAATACTCCTCGGCGGATCTTGGCGATATTTTCTCGACCCAGATCGAAGACCAGATCAAGCGGTTGGAAGGGGTTGGCAGCATCAATCTGTTCGGCTCGGCCTATGCCATGCGCGTCTGGTTGGATCCGTTCAAACTCAATAAGTTTCAGTTGACACCTGCGGATGTCACCTCTGCGATTGAGGCCCAGAACACGCAAGTTTCGGTTGGTTCCATGGGGGCCTTGCCTGCACAGGAAGGCCAGCAGCTCAACGTGACCATGACGGCGCAGAGCCAGCTTTCCACGGTTTCCGATTTTGAGCGGATCATTCTGAAAGTGGATACCGGCGGCGCGACCGTGCGGCTGGGTGATGTGGCACGGGTGGAAATTGGTCAGCAAAGCTATGCGTCCAGCTCGCGCTCCAATCGTAATCCCGCAGCCGGTTTTGCCGTCAATCTGGCCACCGGTGCCAATGCGCTGGATACGGCGGCGCGCGTCAAGGCCAAGCTGGCCTCAATTGCGCCGGCGCTGCCGCAAAACGTCAAGATTATCTATCCGTATGACACAACACCTTTCGTGTCCCTGTCGATTGAAAAGGTGGTGCATACGCTGATCGAAGCCATTGTGCTTGTGTTCTTTGTTCTGCTCATCTTCCTGCAAAATTTCCGGGCCACGCTGATCCCCATGATTGCGGTGCCGGTTGTGTTGCTTGGAACATTCGGCATTCTGGCGGTCACGGGGTATTCGATCAATACGCTCACCATGTTTGCCATGGTGCTGGCCATCGGCCTTCTGGTGGATGATGCCATCGTTGTGGTGGAAAACGTTGAGCGCATCATGTCTGAAGAGGGTTTGAGCCCTCTGGAGGCGACCGAAAAATCCATGGGTGAGATCACCGGAGCCATCATCGGCATCGCATTGGTGCTGACGGCCGTGTTCATTCCCATGGCATTCTTTGGTGGATCAACAGGGGTTATCTACCGGCAGTTCTCTGTAACGATTGTCTCTGCCATGTTGCTGTCGGCTCTGGTGGCCATTGTGCTGACGCCTGCGCTTTGCGCCACGATGCTCAAGCCGATTGATAAGGATCATAAGAAAACCACAGGGCCTGCGGCCTGGTTCAACCGCAATTTCGACCGCACTACAAACGGCTACGTCAGCTCGGTGAGTTATCTGCTTGGTCGTCCTTTGCGGGTTATGGTGCTGTTTGCGGTTGTTGTTGGCGGCTGCGCCTGGTTTTTTATCCGTATGCCATCGTCTTTCCTGCCGCAGGAAGACCAGGGCGTGCTGATGACCATCATTCAGTTGCCCAATGGTGCCACGGCAGCCCAGACGGATGCTGTGATCAAGAAGGTTGAAAACTACTATCTGGACAAGGAAAAAGACGGCGTTCAGGATGTGTTTGCCGTCAATGGGTTCAGCTTCAACGGCGCTGGGCAAAATAACGCACTGGTCTTTGCGTCATTGAAGAGTTTTGACGACCGTAAGGCGAAAGAGCTGGCTGCGGCATCGATTGTTCAGCGTGCTCGGGGCTATTTCTTCACCATTCGTGAAGCACAGGTGTTTCCGCTTCTGCCTCCAGCCATTCAGGGGCTGGGCACATCCAGTGGTTTTTCCATGTATCTTGTTGATACCGGCAACCATGGTACGGATGCGCTGGCGGCGGCCGCGAAGCAATTGGTCAGCACGGCCAACAGCGGAAAACTGATTACATCCATGCGCAGCAATGACCGTGATCAGGAAAATCAGATCAAGGTCTTGCTCGATCAGGAAAAGCTGAGCGCCATGGGTGTGACGATTGCGTCGGCAAACTCCATGCTCACAACGATTTATGCGGGTACCAACGTCAATGATTTCACCCTGAACAACAAGATCAAGAAGGTTTATGTGCAGGCGGATGCGCCTTACCGTATGCAGGCGGATGATCTGAAATACTGGAATGCACGCAACTCAAAGAATGAGATGGTGCCTTTCTCGTCCTTCACCGAAACCAAATGGGTTTCCGGTCTGCCCTCCATTTCCGCCTATAATGCGGTGTCTGCCTTCTCTATGGAAGGTGCGGCTGCGCCGGGTGTGAGTTCGGGTGATGCCATGAACGAGGTGGAGCGCATTGTTTCGCAGATGGGCGGCGGATACACCGTGGCGTGGCAGGGTATTTCCTATCAGGAACGTCTGTCTGGTTCGCAGGCTCCGCTTCTGTATGCCCTGTCGGTTCTGATTGTTTTCCTCTGCCTGTCGGCGCTGTATGAAAGCTGGTCGGTGCCTTTCTCGGTCATCATGGCTGTTCCTGTGGGCGTCCTTGGCGCTCTGGCAGCGGCGCATGTTTTCGGTCAATCGAATGATGTTTACTTTAAAGTTGGCCTGTTGACGACGATTGGTCTAGCTGCCAAAAATGCAATCCTCATTGTGGAATTTGCCAAGGAACGACAAGAGCATGGGCTAAGTCTGCTGGATGCAACACTTGAGGCTGCAAAGCTGCGTTTGCGTCCGATTGTCATGACCTCTCTTGCTTTCATTCTGGGTGTTGTTCCCCTGGCGATTGCCACGGGTGCAGGATCGGCTGCGCAAAATGCCATCGGTGTGGGTGTTCTGGGCGGTATGCTTGCCGCAACATTATTGGGTGTTTTCTTTGTGCCGTCGTTCTTTGTGATTGTGCGGCGCATTTCTAGTGGTGCAAAACCCAAAAGAAATGCTGTCACAAAGATTGCAGACTCGATAAGTTAATGAAAAATGTACCGCGCCTGCAAAAAGGTGCGGTAATTTATATTTAACAGCGTTGTTTCATCATGATGTATGGGCAGCGCGAATTCATGCTTGAACAGGGATAGAAATGATGTTCTCCATTCGCGTAGCAGCGCCCCTTGCAATGCTATTACTGTCGGGCTGCGTAATGGGCCCGGATCATACGGCACCTGAAACCGCGCTGCCAGGCAAGTTTAATGAAGGCGGCCAAAAGTCTGCAGGCAATCCAAGCGGTGTTGAATGGTGGACGGCGTTCAATGACTCTCAGCTCAACAAGCTTGTCAAGCAGGGCATTGCGCAGAATCTCGACATTCTGCAATCACTTGAGCGTATTGAACAGGCGCGTGCGGCAGCCGTCAGCGCGCAGGCCAGCCTTTTCCCGAGCCTGACGGGTACCGCCAGTGAGCGAGGCTCCAGGACAAACGGCAGCATCAACCCCACGCCGGAAACCTGGACCAGCAGCGGGGGCCTCTCCGTATCATGGCTCGTTGATCTGTGGGGGCAATATCGCAGCTCGGCCGCCAGCGCAAAGGCATTGCTTGATGGCTCTTACGACAGCGTGGATACGGCGCGTCTGACCTATTTGTCTGATCTGACAAAATCTTATATCAATGCACGTTATTATCAGAAGCGCATTGCTGTTGCGAAGGAAGCTGTCAAGTCGCGTCGTGATACGCTGGCTCTAACCAAGCTTCAGTTGGAAGCAGGTGCGGCTTCGCGCTTGGATGTTGTGCAGTCTGAAGGTCTGGTGAACTCGACTCTTGCCGATATTCCAGGTCTGGAAGCAAGCTTCTACAGCAATGCCTATCATATTTCGACGCTTCTGGGGCTTCCGGCATCGACTCTGATTCACGATCTTGAAAAAGGTGGCGCTCAGCCCGTTCCGCGTGGCACAGTGTTGACGGGTATTCCTGCCGATCTGATCCGCAATCGTCCGGATATTCGTCTGGCTGAACGTAATCTGGCATCTGCTGTTTACAATATCAGTGTTGCTAAGGCGCAGCTTTTCCCATCCATCACTTTGAATGGGTCTATTTCGCCGAGCTATGTCAGCAGCAGCAAGGGTTTTGGCACAGCAAATACATGGTCTTTTGGACCTGCGCTTAATTTGCCAATCTTTGATGGCGGTACGTTGCGCGCCAATGTGAAGAGCAAGGAATCGCAGGCTCGTGAAAAATATCTCGCCTGGAAGTCCACGGTTTTGAGTGCGGTAGAGCAAGTTCAAAGTGCGCTTGCGGCCTATAACCGTGATGCGCGGGCTGTTGCTGCAAGCCGCGCTTATGTGAAGTCCTATAAAGAAGCGCTCGAACTTTCGACCGCATCTTACAAGGATGGCGCTTCTTCGCTTCTCGATGTACTCGATGCACAGCGTTCGTTGACAACCGCACAGGCAAGCCTTGCTACCGCCATTCAGCAGCAAGCCAATGACTTTGTGACGTTGAATATCGCTATCGGTGGTGGTTATGCCTTTAATGGCAAGGCTGAAGTTCTTGTTGACACTGTGAAGCCTGTCGAAATGCCTGCGACGCTGGCAAAGAAGCAAAACTAAGACAATACGATTGTTTGTTTCATAACAACGCCCGGCAATCCAACGATTGCCGGGCGTTTTTTTTCTGAGCCTTGCAATGCGTTGCGTTATTTGGTGCAGCTTCTTGCAATGTTTTGGAAAATTCTCTTAATATTCAGTTAGTTGTAAAAAAATTCAGGGAATGGAACAAAATCAGTTTGACATAATAGGAGTTGGGGCTTAGAACCCGCCTCACCGAACGAGGCGGCGCTTCTGAGGAAGAGCTGGTTTCGCTTTTGTGAGATCATCTTGATAGCTTTTGTAAGTTGAATGACCGAGCTTTCG
>CAJYRE010000054.1 GCA_913776675.1 Rhizobiaceae bacterium | reverse complement strand
GCGAAAGCCTTTTTCTGCTGTCGCTGCCTGCCGATCTTGCCGATCAGATCATGGCGACTGAATTGCTGGCCTCGCGCCGCGATGAGGTTGAAATGCGCCGCGTCACCACCGCTGCCGCCCGCCATCTGCTGGATGGGATTGAGGGGTAATTTTCATATGACGCCCAGATTCTGCCATGCCCTGTATGGGGTTGGCCGAAACTGAATCGCGTCATTGGCGTGTCATCTTTTAGCATTAAATCAGGAGGATGACACGTCATCTCTTCATCCTGTTTATTCTTGCTGTTACCCAGGTCACGGGTTGGGGCGTCGTTGGTGTTTTGCCCGTTATGGCAGAGCCTATCGCCACCGAATTGCATATGTCCCTTTCGGGCGTGTTTATCGGAACATCGTTGATGTATATTGTCATGGGGTTTGTTGGCCCCATGATCGGCAGGGCATTTCGGCGATTTGGACCACACCGGGTGATGACGGTCGGGGCTGGCCTGATTGGTTTGGGCCTCTGGCTGCTCGGCGCGGCAAGCAGTGTTATGATGTTCTGGGCAGCGTGGACACTCATCGGGCTTGCTGGTGCAATGTTCCTGACAACTGCTGCTTATGCTTATCTTGCGGAATATTCGCATGACAAAGCCCGAAGCCTGATTGGCACATTGATGCTGGTAACAGGACTGTCCGGAAGCATTTTCTGGCCTGTCACGGTGTTTCTTGATCATGCGTCAGGATGGCGAGAAACATGCTTTATCTTTGCGGCCATCATGGTTCTGGTGGTGTGCCCTGTGATTCTTGTCTGCCTGCCCGCGACAGCAGGTAGCAGTGCCCCAGTTTCCTCCGATACCCGCGGGCGAACAGGGCCGGTGTTTCTGCTGCTGGTGACAGCTATCGCTATCAACAGTTTCGTAACCTTTGGAATTCAGGCTGTTGGCATTCAGCTTTTGCAGACAATGGGCATGGATCTTGCGAAAGCGGTTGCTATTGCGTCGCTGCTTGGAATTTTCAAAGTTGGTGGGCGCGTGGTTGACCTGCTGGGCGGACCTCGATGGGATGGATTATCCACCGGTGTCGTGTCTGGGGCCATGATCCCTCTCGGGCTTGCGGCACTCTGGTTTGGCGGCACGGGAAATCTGGCGGTTGGCGGTTATCTTGTGCTGTTTGGTATCGGAAGTGGCGCATTTGCTGTGGCGAGAGCCACAATGCCTCTCGTTTTCTTTGAAAAAGCAGATTACAGCGCGGCGATGTCAACCATTGCTTTGCCGATGAACCTCATCAACGCACTGGCCCCACCGCTTCTGGCTGCGCTGATGGTGCAGCTTGGTGCACAGGCGGTTTTTGCGTGTCTGGGCGTGTTGAGTGTTTTGGCGTTTGCCGTTTTATGTCAACTGAGGCATACCGCGCAAAAGCGTACGGACGTTTTGCAATAATGATCTTATTCAAAAAGAACGGCCACGTGATCTCGTGGCAGCAGCGTGACGTCAATCGGCCGCCCGATCCCGTTCTATAGATAACGGCAATCGCGCTCTGGCGTGAGCTATACAGCATTCTACTCAAAAGCGGGAGCGAATTTTGAGAAAAATGCTCTGGATGTGAAAGGCGCTGCGAAAGCCTGTCGCTTGGTTCAAACCCGCCGGGTGGAATCCCGCTCGATCAGTTGAAAGCCGAGGTTCACTGGCTCGATATGTTTGCGTCCTTCCTGAACGCGCAGGATCATATCGGCAGAGCGATAGCCCAATTGATAGAGAGGCAAGCGCACCGTGGTGAGCGAGGGATTGATATAGGCGGCGCAGTCAATATCGGTGAAGCCGCAAACGCCCAAGTCTTGCGGAACGGAAATGCCGCGTCGCTGGCATTCAAACAGCACGCCAAGGGCCAGATCATCATGGCAGCACAGAATGGCATCGAGATCCGGGGCGACCGCAAACAGCCGATCGAGAATGTCGCCGCCCAGGCTGATCGGATTGGCAGCCGTTACGGACAGAACCAGATCAGAATTATAGAGCCCTTCTTCTGTCATGCGGTGTTTGTAGGCTTCCAGCCGCTTTGCCACGGGAATCTCCAGCCGCCCCGAGCAAAAACCAATGCGCCGATAGCCCTTCTCCAGCAAATGGTTGATAGCCGTCAAACAGGCCGCCTGGTTGTCGATGCCGATGGCCATGTCGATGGCAGGATAGCTGACATCAATAAACTGCACGACGGGGCAGGGGGCTTCATGCAAAATCTCCGTGACCCGTGAAGCAATCTGTAGGCCGCCAATCATCAGTCCAGCCGGCTTTTGTGCCAGAAATTGTTTGAGTTGCTGAATCTCTTCCTCCGGGTCAACGCTGGCGTTCACATATTGGATGCGCATGCCGGAATTGCGCATGCGGTCTTCAATCCCTTTCATCACCGGTGAAAACAGGCTGCTGCCCAGCGCAGACGATAACACGCCCACAATATTGCTGGTTCGGCTTGCCAGCGCACGGGCGGCGTAATCGGGCACATATCCAAGCTCACGGACCGTTTCCAGAATGGCTTCGCGCAAGCCGTCCGTCACCTTTTCTGGCCGGTTCAAGGCTCTTGAAACGGTAATCGGACTGACGCCTGCCTTGTGAGCAACGTCATTCAGAGTGACCCGATTTGTTCCTCTCTTGCGCTTTTGTTTCACGATTCCTCCCAGGTTGCAGCATTGCCCGCTTTTATGCTGGCCACTCTTTTCATAGGTCAGGGTGGATTGATACGATTTGCGTTATATCAATCCTGCGCCGCTTTCCTAAGAAAATGAATGCCTTAAATATGTTGATCATTCTATATTAAAATTGCAATAACATCACAGATTACGCACATCGTCATGGCAATGCGCGTTTTGCATGCGGCTATCCCTTCACTCATCCCCCTTTGGCGATTAAAATATTTGCACGTAAAAGATGTTGTTTTTTAGCGAGAGATATAAAATTCAGAGTATTTTTCAAGAGATTAATTCAATCTTGGGTGGATATTTGCGCGAACTTTGGGGGCTTTCGAATGATCAGAGCCGCAGGGCGCATCGAGCGTGAATGTCTGAAGGCATTTCCGGTTCAGGGCATTATGCAGTATCACGGTCCATACCCTCTTCTGATTCTGGTTAACCCTTCTGCGCGCATGGTGTTCCAAACGGAAAGGTGGCTGGGGCATTGATGATTTGGAGCAAGCACGCCGCTCATGACAATCCGATTTATTCGTCCGGTTTCCAGAGCCGCCACTTATGCTTTGCGATTTGCGCTTCTGGCCTTCGTCATGCTGTTGGGCAGTTGGCTGGCGTTTCGTTTTGGCCCCTTGCGCATGCCGGATTTTGTCTTGCTGGCGCTTGTGGCGGCCGGTTTTGCGCTGTTGTCCGTGCCCTTGGCCATCTGGGGTCTGTGGCGTTTGTGGCAGGTGGGGGCCAAGGGCGGCATTGCCGCAGCCAAGGCCTTGTTCATCGCGGCTTTTCCGCTGGGCGCGCTGGGGGTGGCAACCGAATATTATCTGAACCGGCCCGCCCTCTATGAGGTTGCCACCGATCTGCACGATCCGGTGGCGTGGATTCGCGCACCCAATGTCCCGCAAGGCTGGCTGCCACGTCCCCCATCCAATCCAAAAGCCCATGCCAGTGAGCAGATGGCGGCTTATCCAACCCTCACGCTGCGCAATTATGATGGGGCCTTGGATCGCGTCTATCAGGCGGCGCGCAAGGTGGCGGCTGATCAGCGCCTGAGTGTGACGGCAACGGCAGGGGCCGCTTACGCCCGCCCGGATTTTCCCACGCCATCCACCTTGCCGGAACTTTTGGGGGCGGATGCGGCCATCAAGGCTCCCATTCCTCTGCCGCGCCCGGAGCCGGTGCCGGATATGCCTGATACCGACAATGAACCTGCCGGCACTATCCGCATTCAGGCCACCAGCCGCGATTTCATATTCGGCTTTCCCTCCGATATTGTCATTCGCTTGCGGGAAAAAGAAGACAGCGTGCAGGTGGATATGCGCGTTGCCAGCCGCTTTGGCCCGCATGATCTGGGTTTGTCGGCGCAGATTGCTAACCGCTATCTGCTGGCGCTGGATGCGGCGCTTTTGGGAACAGCGGCACAATAAACCACAACAGGG
>CAJYRE010000053.1 GCA_913776675.1 Rhizobiaceae bacterium | reverse complement strand
GGTTGAAGCCTTGCCGTCACGCAGGACAATAGCCACCGCCTGATCGTAAGGATCATCGGAGCCTGCCAGATTGCCGGTGCCCGCAGGGCCACCGCCATCCTCTTCATCCTCATCAATGGTAACGGCTTCAAGATAATCCGGTGCGCCTTGGGTTTTGAGGTAAGCAACAATGTCTTCCACCTCATTGTCCGACACAAATGGACCATGCACACGCTGAATACGCCCGCCACCGGCCATGTACAGCATATCGCCCATGCCCAGCAGTTGCTCGGCCCCCTGCTCGCCCAAAATGGTGCGGCTGTCGATTTTCGATGTCACCTGGAAGGAAATCCGGGTGGGGAAATTGGCCTTGATCGTGCCGGTGATCACATCGACCGACGGACGCTGCGTGGCCATGATGACATGAATACCCGCCGCGCGCGCCATCTGGGCAAGACGCTGCACCGCCCCTTCAATATCCTTGCCCGCCACCATCATCAGGTCGGCCATTTCATCGATGATCACGACAATGTAGGGGATGGGCTTGAGATCAAATTTTTCGGTTTCATACATCGCCTCGCCGGTCTGGCGATCAAAGCCCACCTGCACGGTGCGGGTCAGCACCTCGCCCTTTTCAATGGCCTGCTCCACCCGGCTGTTGAAGCCATCAATGTTGCGCACGCCGATCTTGGACATTTTCTTGTAGCGCTCTTCCATCTCGCGCACGGTCCATTTCAAGGCAACAACAGCCTTTTTCGGGTCCGTCACGACAGGCGAGAGCAGATGCGGAATACCGTCGTAAATCGACAGTTCCAGCATTTTCGGATCAATCATGATCAGGCGGCATTTTTCCGGCGGCAGACGATAGACCAGCGACAGGATCATGGTGTTGATCGCCACCGATTTGCCGGAACCCGTGGTCCCGGCCACCAGCAGATGCGGCATTTTGGCCAGATCGGCAATCACCGGCTCACCACCAATGGTCTTACCCAGCGCCATCGGCAATTTGGCCTTGGAACTGTCAAAATCGCGGCTGCTGATCATTTCGCGCAAATACACCGTCTCGCGGGTGCGGTTTGGCAATTCAATCCCGATGGCGTTGCGGCCAGGGACAACGGCCACGCGGGCAGCAATCGCGCTCATGGAGCGGGCAATATCATCGGCCAGACCAATCACGCGGGAGGACTTGATGCCCGGCGCAGGCTCCAACTCATACAAGGTCACCACCGGGCCGGGGCGCACTTCAATAATGTCACCCTTGACGCCAAAATCTTCCAGCACACCTTCCAGCATGCGGGCGTTATGCTCCAATTGATCCGCTGAAAGGCTGGCATCCTTGGTGACACTACGCGGCGGCTCCATCAACAAGTCCAGAGAGGGCAGTTGGAAACCACGGTTGCTGCGCGGCCCTGCTGGTGGCGCAGGCACAACACGCGGCCGTTCTGAGCGGGCGGGCCCGCGACGGGCCGCTGGCTTGGGCACCAGATCCTCTTCATCATCGTCGAACAGAATGTCATCCGACGCACGACCACGGCCTTTGAGGTCAAACGGCGGCTCGTCATGCTCGTCCTCGAAGCGCATCGGCGGCGTGGCAATCCGTCGCCGCGAACCCGCTGCAAAAGACGGATCAGCCCGCTCACCAACAACATGCAAATGTTCGCCATGAGCTGGCACATCATCATCGTTGAAATCATAGGGCTGATCAAAATCGGCCTTTTCACGGCCCTGTGGTTTCATGCCTGCCAGACGGCGAACGCGGGCATGGCCGGTATACCACGCATGGGTGATGGCTCCGGCAACCAGCGCCAGCGGACCTACGCGATCATCTTCTTCCTCGTCGTCATCAACAACGGCCTTGCCCTTGGCAGAGCGGGCATCTTCCGCGCGCGCGCGGGCTGATCTCGCCTGCGCCGCCATGATGTCATCTTCATCATCATCGAGATTGCCAATAATGCCTGCCGCAAACAGCATGCACCACAGCATGGGAATGGCCAACACTGCCCCCACCGCCATGGCAAAGGCACCGGTTGGATAGGCTCCAACAAACAAGGCAGGAAAGCGCAGGATCATGTCACCAATCACGCCGCCAATGCCATTGGGGATCGGCCATGTGGCCGGTGGCGGAAAGCAGCCGAACACAGCCGCCGCAATCACAGCGCCAAAACCCCAGGCCGCCATGCGTCGTGGCAGGCGTGTAATGCGACGACCAGAAATCAGCGACAGGGACCAGGCCAAAACCGGCAGAAGCGCGGCAACGGACGACAGGCCGAGAAACTGCATGGCCAGATCTGCAAACACAGCGCCGGGATGGCCCAAAATGTTGGTGGGAACCCGATCCGTTGCATAGGAAAAACTGGGATCGTCAATATTCCAGGTCGAGAGCGCCGCAATGGCGGCAACCAGACCCAAAAATACACAAAAGCCCATCAGGACAAGACATTGCCTGACAATGAAAGCCACCACGACAGACCGGGGTGTTCTCTCTTGCAATGCTGCCAGCGTGGTTCTGCTCATACCTGTTCCGCCTGCCAGTCCGGGTTCGACAAAGGGATAGACAGAGCGAATCACTCTTGTGTTCTTCACTCTTCTAAAGGAACACGTTACCCGACCTGAAGTTAATGCTCCTTTAACCATCAATCATTCCGGCACAAAACCAGCAAAAAACGGCAAAAGCCCGACTGACGCCGGGCTTTCTGATACTCTTCAAGGCTCATATCCAAGCCATCCCAGCAGAAGATGGCCGCAGACAGACTCTCGATTCCTTTGTTTTCATTTGTCTGTTCGGGAAAACCGGATTCCACTTTTCCCTGACAAACGCCAGAGCTTAGTTGTGATAGGCTGCTTCGCCGTGAGACGCGAGGTCGAGACCTTCACGTTCGGCTTCCACAGGCACACGCAGACCCACAATCACATCCACAATCTTGTAGATGATGAAGGAGCCAATACCTGTCCACAGCACGGTGATCACAACGGCCTTGAGCTGCACCAGAACCTGATGGCCCATGGTGACACCTTCTGCATAGCCGACACCGCCCAGCGATGCGCTGGCAAAAACGCCCGTTGCAATCGCACCGAACATGCCGCCAACACCGTGAACGCCGAACACGTCAGCGGTGTCATCGTAACCGAACTTGTTCTTCACAACCGAGACGAAGAAGTAGCACAGCGGCGAAACCACAACGCCCAGAACAATCGCACCCATGGGACCAACAATACCAGCAGCAGGGGTTACAGCCACCAGACCAGCGATCATGCCGGAAGCAGCACCCAGCATGGAAGCCTTGCCACGGGTGAAGGATTCAACCACGCACCACGACAGCGTTGCCGCAGCCGTTGCCACAAAGGTGTTGACGCTTGCCAGCATGGCACCGCCCGATGCTTCCAGATTGGAACCGGCGTTAAAGCCGAACCAGCCGAACCACAGCATGGCGGCACCAATATAGGTCATGGTCATGGAGTGCGGAGCCATCATGTCCTTGCCGTAGCCGGTGCGCTTACCCACCAGAATGGCACCTACGAGACCTGCAACACCGGCGTTGATGTGAACAACCGTGCCGCCCGCGAAATCAAGGGCACCGAGGCCGAAGAGATAGCCGTTCGAATCCCACACCATATGAGCAACCGGGAAGTACACGAATGTAACCCACAGCAGCGAGAACAGGATAACGGCCGAGAACTTGATGCGCTCAGCAAAAGCCCCAATGATCAGCGCAGGCGTAATGGCTGCGAAGGTCATCTGGAACAGCATGAAGATCATTTCCGGAATCACGACACCCTTGGTAAAGGTGGGAGCCGTGCTGGTGGTGGTAACGCCCGACAGGAACATCTTGGCAAAGCCACCGAAGAAGGCGTTGGTGCCGCCACCGAAAGCAAACGAATAGCCATACAGAACCCAGACAATCATCACCATGGTGGCAATGATCGTGCATTGCATCAGCACGGACAGCATGTTCTTGGCGCGCACCAGACCGCCGTAAAACAGGCCAAGGCCCGGAACCGCCATGAACAGCACCAGAATGGTGGAAATGAACATAAAGGCCGTATCGCCCTTATCCGGCACAGCGGCCGCCGCCGCTGCTGCCGTGGTTGCCGCAGCAGGGGCTGCATCCTGCGCGAAAGCCAGAACCGGAGCCAGAAGCGCCGCTGAGAGAGTTCCAACGCGAAGCGCGCCGGAGGTAAGCTTGGAAAATGACATGTGAATCTGCTCCCCTTGACGCTCGGTCTTACAAGGCTTCGGTGTCTGTTTCGCCGGTACGGATACGCACGGCCTGATCAATCGCGTAAACGAAAATCTTGCCGTCGCCGATCTGGCCGGTCTTGGCAGCCGAGGCAATGGCCTCCACAGCCTTGTCAGCAATGTCAGACGACACAGCCACTTCAATCTTCAGTTTGGGCAGAAAGCTGACAGCATATTCCGTGCCGCGATAGATTTCCGTATGCCCCTTCTGACGCCCATAGCCCTTCACCTCGGTGACGGTCAGGCCCTGTATACCGACAGCGGTAAGCGCTTCCCGCACTTCATCCAGCTTGAACGGCTTGATAATGGCCATCACAATCTTCATCTGGTTTTCCATCCTCTGGTTTATCCTCGACTGAAACGCCGATCTCCTTGCCGCCGGCCAGCGTTTACCAACGGCGACTGTCTTCTTACATTCAAACGCCGTGCCAGTTTGAAATCGAGACTTAAACCATTGAAAATAATAGGCATTCAGGAAAAAGTTCAAGAAAAGGGCAACAGATTGGGCAAAGCATCCGTATTTTTTGTGCATTCGCAAAAAAATGCATAAAAATTAATCATCTGCTCTTTTCCGAATCAAACCTTCCTGCGCAACAGAGGCAATCAACTGTCCGGATCGCGTATAAAGGGAGCCGCGCGTCATGCCACGCCCACCGGATGCGCTTGGACTATCCTGACTATAGAGCATCCAGTCATCCAGCCGTGACGGGCGATGAAACCACATGGCATGGTCCAGACTGGCAGCCTGAATTCTCTGATCAAAAATCGACATGCCATGGGCATAGAGCGAAATATCCAGAAGCGTCATGTCCGAGAGGTAGGCCAGCACAGCAGCCTGCAAATGCCGGTTATCCGGCACGGCATCGGTCAGGCGCACCCAGATGTCGGCCTTTGGCTCCAACTTGGCATCAGACATGTAATGGTGAAACGAAGTGGGCCGAAACTCGACAGGACGCTCCCGCGCCCAGTATTTCTTCACGGCATCCGGGGCTTTTGCCAGAAACATGGCCCGGAATTCCTGCTCACCCATCAGGTTTTCCGGTTGCGGCACTGTCGGCATATCCACCTGATGATCAAG
>CAJYRE010000052.1 GCA_913776675.1 Rhizobiaceae bacterium | reverse complement strand
CAGGACCTTATGCCTCTTTCGAAGTCGGAAAGGGCGTCTTCTGGGATACAAGCCTTCTCTATGGTGGTTCGGCAAATAATATCGATACCGCTTTTTGGGATGGAAAGTTCGATACCAAACGCTGGATGGCCGACACAGCCATCAAGGGCCAATGGTATCTGGACAACACAACAGTGCTGACCCCCAAACTGCGCGCCGTCTACTTCTCCGAGCAGGTCAAGGATTACACGCTATCCAATTCTGCAGGCGATACACTCATGCTGGATGGTTTCACATCCAAACAGTTGCGGGTCAGCCTTGGCGCGGAAATTGCCAGACAGTACATGCTGGATAATGATACCAAGCTGACACCCAGAGTGGGCCTGACGGGCGGGTTCTCCGGCATCAATGGTTCCGGCGCTTTTGGTGCGATTTCAACGGGCATTGCGATCGAAACAGCAAACCAATGGAATATTGATTTTGGCCTGTTGTTCAACCTGGAAGGCGATGGTGACAAATCTGGAGGCGCGCAAGCCAGAGTGAGCAAAAGATTCTAAAGTTTGTCAGCAAAAAGTGAAAACCGGTTTTCCCGAGTGGACAAACGAAAACTACTGCACAATTCCTTAAATCAGAATCGATTTAAGGGGAAAATGATGCAGCAGATTTAAAGTTTTACAGCGCCGTGAGCCATAGTTGGTGAGAGGCGCTGTAGGAAATCGAGAGGCTGTCTTGTTCAATCTGAACCTGACAGTCTCTCAGATGTAAGCTTTCCCGCTGCGCTCTATCATCGGGTCAATCAATACAGTGTAAAGAGTGAAGGCCTGTCTGTTTGCGAATGAAACAGACAGGCCTTCAAACCAATTGAAAGACAGATTTCCCCCAAATATCTGGAAATCCTATTGGAACGATGCATCCGAGATGCAGGTAAAACAGATTTTTCGATCAAGACAGTTTGCGAATGAAACCATAAACAATATTGCGGTTTGCACCGAAACGTATCTGAGATGAAAACTGTTCTTTTGCTGCACTGTTGTGAATGATGCGCCACATATCCTGCTCGGTGCGCAGTAACAATGCCCAATTCATGAAGGTTTCCATAAAGCCATCAGCAATGATGTTTTCGGCAAAATTCGCAAAGATAAAAACACCATTCGGTTTCAGCATTTGCAGGCATTTACGCGTTAGCTTGATCGAAACCTTATCATTCAGATAGTCATAAAGGCCAGCAGCATAGACAAGATCGAAGGTTCCCAAATCATGGGCATTGGTCAAAAGACTGCGGACAGACCCATCGACCGCCTCAATACAAGTGCCGGAAAAATCACGCCGAACAGAGCCGACACTGAGTGGGTCCTGATCCAACACAACCCAACGCTTGATACGTTCTTGCTGGAGAGCCCGTGAGCGATCGGCTTCACGCAGATGACCCGCCGCAATGGTCAGAATTTCAGCATTCTTTCCCCGTGTCGCGGCGATTTCATCAATATGTTGCGTCAACAAATCGCGCCGTTCACGCACTGCAATCGAGGCCGGCGAATGACGGTTGGTTTCATAAAGTTGAAGGCCAATCGGAGACGCCTTGGCAATTTCTGCGTCCAGACTGGGATGCCCATAAATAAAATCAATCAACTGTGCATCGCCAGAATAGCCACGCGGTTTGACATAAGACCAGCGGGTGAAGGGATCTTGAAGAAAATAGTCAGCGATCTGGTGATTTTGTGCCAGCGGAATAAGATGTTGCCAGAGCGCAGGTGAAGATTTGGCACGCAACTCATGCAGATTGAACCCAAGGTTTGCATGAATTTGCGCAGGTTCAACGGATTTATCGATCTGCTGCTGAGCCAGATTAAGGATCAGAGCCAGTTGGGCTTCACCAACAGACTTGCTTTTGACATCCAAAGTTTCAGCATATGGAGACAAAACCTCTGCTGCAATTAAGCTAGGAGTGACCAGACTTTGGCCATCCAGCATTGTTTCGATAGCTTTCATATTGGCTAACCTTTAATATTGATGAAACTAACAATATTTTTATTAACCATAAAATCCGATTCGGAATATCGCCTCTATCAGAACTGATTTTCAAAACATAAGCTTGATCTAAAAATACACGGAAAAACTGTATCGGCTCCATCAAATACCATTCACGCTACCGATAAAATCTCTTCATTACTTTACGAATATGGAATTTCTCCCATCCAAAATTTAAATAAAAAAAAATCTTTGTTATGTTGAGTATTTCGAGGGCTAAACTTGAAGGAAATGGGTTATTTCCATTCAATCGGCAAAAATCGATGGACCCCTGCATGACACAAACGAGGCGCGACACAAGCCCTACAGATCGGCGTGAAATTCTAGACAAGGAACGGCATGCTGAGATCGTGAAGCTGTTTAAAGAACAGACGCAAGTCGAACGTCTTGCTGCGGCACGCCATGGTATCTGGGAAGCGGCTGTTATTTATATGGCGTTTTCGATTACCGATATTCTGTTGATTGCCGATGTCGCTAAAACGGTGATTCTCAGTCGTTTCCTTATCACCGTGATTGGTCTGCTGCTTATCGAAGGTTTTTTCTACCTCAAAGTCAGATCTGAAACGTTTGACATAACCTGCGCACTGGCTTTGGTCCTAAGTTATTTTGCCTGGCTTTATCCAGCATCCATGACATCCCAAACCGATAATTTTCGCTATTATATGGTGTTTGGTAGCCTGTTCATGATGAGTGCGAATCTGTTTTTCGGGTTCAACATCAAGCTCTCGATTGTGACGTCGAGCTGCGTGTTGGGCCTGTTTTTCTGGTCCCTCAGCTCACTGTCCGTCGCAGACAATGCCTATATCACGGCCTTTGGCACATTTTATGTTTCATGCTTCATGTTTACCAGCTATGTCAGCCTACGGCTGAACAGAGAGCGTTTTCAGGTTTATCTCAACGCTCTGGAAGCCAAGGAGCAAAACCGTGAAGCCACTGAACGCGGCAAAGCTTTGCTCCGGCTCTCCAATACCGATTACCTAACCGGCGTTGATAACCGGCGCGCTATCGACCAGCGTCTGCGCGATAGCTGGAATGAGTGGCAAAACGGATCGGCGGGCTTTGCCGCCATCCTTGTTGATGTTGATTTCTTTAAAAAATACAATGACTTTTACGGACATCAGGCTGGTGATCACTGCCTGGTGCTGGTTGCCAACGCCTTGAAAAACGCTCTGATACCGTTCAACGCCTCTTTGGGACGCTATGGCGGTGAAGAATTTATTGTTGTGGCCCCGTTGGTCAATCGTGAAGATGTGACCCGGCTTGCTGAAATCATTCGCAAAACCGTTGAAGACATGGCGCTGGCCCATGATCAACGCAAGGATGGCCTGTCGATTGTCACGGTCAGCGTCGGTGCCGCCTTTACGCGAGAACAACTGGATGCACGACTGGAAAAGCTGATTACAGAAGCAGATCGTGCGCTCTATTCTGCGAAAGCCAACGGGCGCAACTGTGTGCGTATCTTTGATCCCGCCGATCCGCTCACAGGCGATGACAATGAGCATATTGCCGCACTTTTGCGTGTCGCTATTTCCAACAATTTGATTTCTTTGGTTTACCAGCCAATTTTGAATGTAGAGACCGGGGAGATTGATGCCGCAGAAGCGCTGATGCGCCTGAAGCTTCTGGATGGATCCCATGTTTCGCCTGCGGTGTTCATTCCCATTGCAGAACGCACCGGCTCCATTTTGGACATCGGCCTTTGGAGCATTCGTCAGGCCTGTCATGATATTCTTGTTTCTGACGCCGCCCCCACTGTCAGCGTCAATGTTTCGCCCATTCAGCTCAAGATCAAAGGCTTTGCCGCCAGAGTTGCAGAAATTCTCGCGGAAACCGGGGTTGAGGGCCATCGTCGTGCCTTCGAGATCACCGAAGGCATCAATATGGACCGCCAATCGGTTGTTCTGAGCTGCCTTAAGGATCTGGAAGCCATGGGCATTCGCATATGGCTGGATGACTTTGGAACAGGCTTTGCCGGCCTCTCCTGGTTGCGGCTTTTCAATTTTGACACTGTGAAAATTGACCGTTCCTTCCTGCTGAACGTTGAAACCGAGCGCGGTGGTGCCTTGCTCAAGGACATCATCAGCTTGGTGCGCAATCGCGGCCATAAAATTCTGGTGGAAGGGATAGAAATGGAAGAGCAGTTAAAACTGATGCAACAGCTCAAAATAGATTATGTTCAGGGCTACTATCTGGGCCACCCCTCACCGCTTGACTCCTTTAAATCACGGCTGCTGGCCTGAAAACGATTATAAATACCCAAAAGGCCTGCCAGGTTGAGAAACCTGACAGGCCCTATACGCCATTAAAGCAAAACGCCAAGAAAACGTTTCAATACCACTTCGTCTTAGCCATTGAATTTTCCACTGCGTGGGAATCCCTTGGGCACTGGCCGCCCTGCGGCTGCACGGTCACTCAGCCACTCCAGCAATTCATCCTTGGTTTTAGTAAACACCCGGCCAGCACTATCTTCCCATGTGAGACCGGAAGCGATCGCAAAGAACTTGATGTCGGAAATACCGCCATCCTTATAGCGCTGCAGCCGCACACCCTTGCCTCGGCTCATTTCTGGAATTTGCGCGAGCGGGAACACGACCAGCTTGCGATTTTCGCCAACAACTGCCACGTGATCACCAGAGACAGGTACCACCAGCTTGGCTTCGTCGGGCATGGCGACATTCATCACCTGCTTGCCCTTGCGGGTGTTGGCAACAATATCGCTCTCCGCCACAATAAAGCCGTTGCCCGCAGTGGAGGCAAACATCAGCTTACGCGATGGGTCATGCACAAAGGCCGTCAGCACGTCCTGATCATTTTCCATATCCACCATGATGCGCAACGGCTCGCCATGTCCGCGACCACCCGGCAATTTGTCGCCGCCCAGCGTGTAAACCTTGCCGCCGGTGGTAACGAGCAGGATCTTGTCCGTTGTCTGCGCCGGGAAGGCAACACGCAGCCCATCGCCTTCCTTGAAGGTCAGCGTTGATGTGTCTGAACTATGCCCCTTCAGCGCCCTGATCCAGCCCTTTTCGGAGATCACCACGGTGATCGGTTCTTTCTCGATCATCGCTTGCTGGATGGCCTCAATGTCCGCCTCCGGCGCATTGGCAAACAGGGTGCGACGACGACCAAGCTCTGTCACCTTGGCATATTTCTTTTTGACCTCGGCAATCTCTGCGGCAATCGTTTGCCATTGCAGATCATCGGAGCCCAGAAGCTTCTCCAGCTCGGCCTTTTCAGCCGACAGCGTTTCATGCTCCTTGCGAATCTCGAATTCTTCCAGCTTGCGCAAATTGCGAAGCCGCATATTGAGAATAGCCTCGGCCTGATTATCCGTCAGAGCAAAGCGGGCAATCAGTGCCTCCTTGGCCTCATCCTCTTCCCGGATAATGCGGATCACCTCATCCAGATTGAGATAGGCAATCAGCAAGCCACCCAGAATTTCCAGCCGCCGGTCAATGGCGGCCAGCCGGAAGCTGGAGCGACGCACCAGCACATCCTTGCGATGCGCCAGCCATTCGCTCAGCACCTCGTTGAGCGCCATCACCCTTGGCACTTTGCCTTGTGACAGCACATTCATATTCATGGGAATACGATTTTCCAGCTCGGTGAGCTTGAAAAGCGATTCCATCAAAATTGTCGGATCAACCGTGCGGCTTTTGGGCACCAGCACCAGACGGACATCTTCAGCCGATTCATCCCGAATATCTTCCAGCAAAGGCAGACGCTTGGCGATCAGCAACTCGGCGATCTTCTCAATCAGGCGTGACTTCTGCACCTGAAAAGGAATTTCAGTGACAATGATCTGATAGCCACCTCGGCCCAGATCTTCCGTTTCCCATTTGGCCCGCACCCGAAAACCGCCCCGCCCGGTGCGGTAGGTTTCCAGCAT
>CAJYRE010000051.1 GCA_913776675.1 Rhizobiaceae bacterium | reverse complement strand
CACAGCTTCCAGATGGATTCTGTTGATGCCGGGCACAAAATGGCGCATCGGAACTTTAATCGGCATATGGCGGAAAATGCCGCCGCCCCGCGTGCTGATCGGCATTGTGGAGGCAATCGTGCCATTGACATAAATATCAATGTGGCTTCCCGGCAGAACCTCTGGCGAATAGGCGGCATCCAGCAAAATCTCGGCCTGACCATAGGCCTGCGCGTAAAAATCAGAGGGCACTGCCACCCTGAGCGTGGTGCGGAACCGCCGACCGGAAAATTCCTGACTGCGCATCCCAAGCTGGGAAAATGTCAGAGATGTTTGCTGATCAACCATGCGCACATCCGGCATGGACCCGTCACCATTGTTGGCGGCGGTATTGGTCGCCATGGGAAGCCCACGCGAACCGGCCAGTGTATCAATCGCCTG
The DNA here is from genome assembly GCA_913776675.1 of Rhizobiaceae bacterium. Classification (GTDB taxonomy): domain Bacteria; phylum Pseudomonadota; class Alphaproteobacteria; order Rhizobiales; family Rhizobiaceae; genus Allorhizobium. The sequence continues at coordinate 3,141 of CAJYRE010000051.1, read as the reverse complement.
TTGCAATGTTTCCGGGGTGGGGCCTGTCACCGCCAAAATCTTTTGTTTGCCAAAGGATGGCGGCCCGGACGTGAACGAAACAACTGGCCCGCCCCCCGAATCCTGTGTGGAGCCTGGCAACAGACCCGCAATCTCGGCGGAGGTACCAAACAGCACAACAAGGCCGCCAACAGGGGCCGAAGATGGCAGGTCCGGCCTGATGGTGATCTTTTCATTGGGCATATGGGTGCGCAATGCCAAGGCTTGCGCCAGACGCAAAAGCCCATCCGTGCGGGTGGGGTTATCGAGCGCCGGTGCCACAATATCGATTGTTGTCGCCCGCTGCGCATCCAGGCCAATGGCAGCAAGATCACCAACGCTGGTCAGCTCCCCCGCCACATTGGCGTTGAACGACAGATAGGTTTTGGCCGGGTCCAGCCGGGTCCAGAGGTCATAGGTGGATTCCGGCGTACAATCCGTTCTGTGGGTTTGCGTGGCAGAAAGCGAAAAAAGGTTTGCGCCTGGCTTGAGCGTGCCGGGTGGCACCTTCCAGGCCATGCTGCCCGCGTCATCCGGGAAAACAATCGGGGTGGAGCCGGATGGCACACCATTAATCTCAAGCGACAGTCGTGAGCTTTCGGGCGCAATCAGAATGGAATTCTGATAGCCAATCGTTACCGTATCGGCCGCAGCGGCTTCTTTGGCAGTCAAATAGGTGACCCAGCGCCGCGTATCCATCTCGCCGGAAAGGCTGAGATTGCCAAACGGCAGCAGGTAACGGCGGCTTTTCTCATTGTCCTGCACGGCAGGCGGACTGGCCTTGTCACTCAATAAAAACGGGCGCACCTCTGCCGGGGTTGGCGCTGCGGGCATCATCGGCGGTGTTGGCGCAGATGGTGCGGATGGCACAGCCCCACCGGACTTTTCGGGCGTCATGTCAAAAGGCGTGGTCTGCGCCAGAAGAGAGCCTGAGGTTGCGGCAAAAAACGCAACGGAAACAAGCCAGCGTTTCATAGCTTGCCTCCTTTGAGCGTGTTGCCCAATGTTTTCATCAGATAATAAAGGCCACGGTTGGTCTGATAGAATGCAAGGCCAAGAAAACCGAGTGTGCCACGCAACAGGCCGGGATTTTTATGCCGACGCTTCTGAAATTCACTCCATTGCGCAGAGTTGGCAAACATCAGATCGGCAATCAATCTGTGATCCAGTGTTTGCTGGGGCGCAAACATGCACCCTATGCCGACATAGCCATCGCCAATGTAACTGCGCACGATATTGACCGGCATGGTCGAGGGAACCCCCTCGCAAAACGGAGTAATCCTGATCGTTCCCGTGCTGCGCTGTGCCGCATCCAGCATGCTGGCGGCATCACTATGCTTGCAGAACACATGAATCAGCATGCCATGCACAGAGACATTTTCAACGCGGGCCTGATGCCATTCATCGGCAAACCTGAATTCGCAGCCGCGCTCCACCCGCACCCGGCGCGATGCCGATTTGTCGCCTTTTTCTGAGACAACACCCAGCGCACAGCCAGCAAAAATCAGATTGAGCAGATTCCAGCCGCCCACCACCAGCGTCACATCGGCCTTGTATGGCTCAGCATAGACACGATAGGCCGCCACCAGCATTGCCAGAACCAGCACACCGAAAATCACAAAGAAGGGCAGACCAATCTCCGACAGGCGACTGCTTTTAATGGTCTCGTCCTTGGCCGTCACTTTGAACGTTGGCTTGCTGGGATTCAACAGAACCGAAACAATGGCAGGCAGAAGGTGAACGGTCTGTACATATTCGTAGAGTTCAGAAATCCATGGCCAGCGGAAACGCCCATACAGATAATTCTGTATCAACAGATTTGCCAGCATATAGGTTGCCGTATAGGCGAGGAACGTGCCGCCCGATGCCACAAAAATCTGCAGATCGAAGAAAATGTAAAAGAGAGGCGCGATGAGAAAAATGGTGCGCGGAATGGGAAACAGCCAAAACAGCGTGGAGGACATATAGCACAGGCGCTGCGCAAGCGTCAGGCCACGCCGGAACATGGGCTGACGGAAAATCAAAATCTGCATCATGCCTTGTGCCCAGCGACTGCGCTGACCAATGAAGCTGGCAAAGCTGGCTGGCTGCAAACCGGCAATCAGAGACTTATCCACATACACGCTGTTCCAGCCGCGCGAATGCAGCGCCAGCGCGGTTTCACAATCTTCGGTAATGCTGATGCCGCTGAAGCCGCCTGCTTCATCCAGCGCTCTGCGGCGCAGCACAGCCGCTGATCCGCAAAAAAACGATCCATTCCATTTATCCAGTCCGCGCTGGATAATCCCGTAGAACATCTCGTTTTCGCCGGGCATTTTTTCAAATGTATTGAGATTTCGCTCAATCGGGTCCGGATTCAGGAAGAAATGCGGCGTCTGCACCAGGAACAATTTGGGATCATCTTCGAAATAGCCGATGGTTTCGAGCAGAAAATCCTGCGCGGGCGCATGGTCCGCATCCAGCACAACAATCAACTCTCCCGTGGAATGCTGCATGCCATTGTTCAGATTTCCGGCTTTGGCATGTTCATTGCGCTCGCGCGTCAGATAGCGAACGCCCATTTCACGGCATAATGTTTGCAATTCCTCATGCCGACGCTGGGCCGCATAGGCCTGCGGAATATCTTTAGAGCTGCGTTTTTGCAGGGTGCCGCCATCATCCAGCAACCAGACTGTGACCTTATCGGCTGGATAATCGAGATTTTTGGTGGCCCCAAGCGTGTTGGCCAGCATTTGCGGGGCTTCGTTATAGGTCGGAATAAAAATATCCACCGTTGGCTTGTAATCAGCAGAGCCGCGCTTGCCCACGCTGGAACGCAAGGGCGATGAAACGATGACAAGGCTGAGCGCCAGCATGACAACACTGTACATCTCGGCAATGTACAGCACGATAGCAGGGATGAAATTTTCAAGCTGGTTGACCGGCGGCAACGTGCTGGTGGTGCGCCAATAGACATAGCGCAGCACAACAGCAAGGCCGCAGGCCAGGCCCACCATTTTCCACGGCCCGCGAATGTCCAGCGTCTTGAGGGCGATCAGAACAACAATGGCAAGAACGGTTGCAACAAGATGTGTTTGCAAACTGACCGGCAGCATGAGCAGCAGCAGAAAACCGGCAAACACC
>CAJYRE010000050.1 GCA_913776675.1 Rhizobiaceae bacterium | reverse complement strand
GAGCGTGCCAAAGTGATGACTGAGGCGGCATTGAAGCTTGAAGAGCTTTTTGATGTTCTTCAGATTGATCACCGCAATGACCACAACATGCGCGATACACCTGCGCGGGTGGCAAAGATGTTTGTGGAAGAAATTCTGCGCGGTCGTTTTGTCCCGCCGCCAGCGATGACCGAATTTGAAAATGTTGAGCAATGTGACCAGCTTATCGTCACAGGTCCCATCGACGTGCGCTCGACTTGCGCCCATCACTTGATGCCGATCTATGGTGAATGCTACATTGGTATCGTACCTGCCGCAGACGGAAAGATCATCGGTCTCTCCAAATATGACCGCTTGGTTGATTACTTTTCGTCCCGCTTTCAGATACAGGAAGAGCTGGTCAAACAAATCGAGCGTCATATTGTGGAAACAACAGCGCCGCGTGGCTTGGCCATTCGTATGTCCGCAGTTCATATGTGCAAGACCCATCGGGGCGTTCGCGCCAGCCATGATGCACGCATGATCACCACGTCTTATTATGGATGCATGGCAGATGACCGCGACCTCAAGAACGAGTTTCTGCAAGAGTGTATTGGCTTGCAACGGTGAAAAAGTCGGAGGCTAGGGGTATGAGTCACAGGGACAGTGCTGACGGGCTGGTCCAAAACTCTTTGACAGCGCCACCGGGTGCGATCTATCGTTCGACCAAGACCTATGATCATTCAGAGGGCTTGTCCTGCTGTTTTCGGCAGTGGCGCGCCGAGCATTCCCACTGCAAATTGTTACACGGTTATGCACTGGCATTTAAATTTGTATTTGCCACATATCAGCTTGATCAACACAATTGGTGCTACGATTTTGGTGGCATGAAACAGGTCAGAAAATGGCTGCATGACCAGTTTGACCACACGTTGCTCGTTGCTGAAGATGATCCTGAATTCGCAACATTCGCTGAACTCGCTAACAAAGGGCTTGTTGATCTGCGGATCATGCCGGCGGTTGGCTGCGAGCAGACAGCGCGGTTTTGTTATGACTATGTCTCGGAATTTGTGAAGCGCGAGACGGATGGGCGTGTCTGGCTGGAATCCGTCGAGGTGCGAGAGCATGGCGGAAATTCTGCCATGTTTGAGCGATCGCGGTAAAAGCTTTCCGGACGAGAGCCGGTCTACCACACCTGTGTTCAGGAAGGTTCAAAGAGATGCAGATTACACGGCGAACATTGAATGTCGGTCTCCTCGGTGCGGCTGGTTTTCTTCTGACAAAACCAGCCTATTCCGCGGCAAAGCCTATTCTCACGATTACAGGTTTGATCAGTCAAAACGCGGTGGATGGAACCGCAACATTTGACCGGGAAAGCCTTGAAGCGCTCGGCATGGAATCCTTTGAGACCAAGTGCCCTTGGTACACCGGCTCGGTCAAGTTTGAAGGGCCGTTGATGTCGAGTGTGCTCAACCATGTGGGGGCCACGGGCAAGACATTGGTCGTTCAGGCTTTGAATGACTATACGACCGAAATTCCCATGGAAGACTTCAAACGTTTTCGCGTTATTCTTGCCATGAAGCGCAATGGCGAATACATGCCTGTGCGTGATAAGGGACCACTCTTCATCGTTTATCCTTATGATAGCGATGCAGAATTGCAGAGTCAGCTGTATTATAAACGATCTGCCTGGCAAGTGGCGAGAATGATTGTCAAATAAACATGCACCATAGACAGCCTGGCGGAGGGGGCCATCATGAGGCCGAATATAGCAATTAGGTCTCTCCTGATTGGCCTCGTCATTGTGTTCTTCAGCCTGGCGATTTACGTCGTCGTTCTCATTCGTGAAGATCAAAACGAGACGCAGCAGCTTTCCAATTACAATATCGCCTGGATCACCAGCCAAGCTTCGGTTGAGATTACCCGCTTTTCACAACGCCTCACCGCGTTTAGCGCGGGCAGTCCTGATGTGGATGAAGATGAGGTGAACCTCCGGTTCGATATTCTTGTCAGCCGTGTTGCAACCCTGAAATCCTCGGTTTTGCAGGATTTTGTCAGCGGAGATCCAGCACGACGCAAGTTCATTGACGATTTGGATGTTGCGGTTCGCAAAATTGACACCCTGATGCCGTCGATTGCCGATCGCAAGCTGGCAACGCAGATTATTGAAATCATTGATCCGCTTGATCGTCGTGCGCCCGATCTTGCCTCCGCCGCCTATACCTTTACCAGCGATACGCTTGTCGAGCATCAGCTTCGGCTGAAAGACCTGCAATTTCTTTTTATTGACATGATCACGGGCCTGATCGCCTGTGGTTCCGGGCTGATTATCTTTCTGATCTACCAAAATCGTCTGGCGACCAAAGTGTCGCAAGAGCTTGAAGTCCTGACAACAGACTTGCGCATTTCCAGCGACGAACTGATCAAGGCACAGAACGATCTTGAAGCACGCAATACTGATCTGCGCATCCAGAATGAGACGTTGCTGATCCGTGACATTCAATTGCGCACACAAAACGACCGGTTTGATGCGGCATTGAATAATATGAGCCACGGTCTGCTGATGCTGGACAGCACTGGCCGGCTGGATGTCTGCAATACACGCTTTTGCCAGATTCTGGGCCTCAATTCCGAGGATTTGCCATTCGGTATCAGTTTCGTTGAACTTCGGGATAATCCGAACTGCAAGTTTGCCGAAGCAGTTCGGGTTTTTCAGGCAGTCATCCGTGCAACAGCCGAGCATGCCAGCCTTGCCGGTGCGACACGCTTTTTGCACCATTGCGAGGATGGCAGGACATTGCTGTCGCTCTGCGAACAGATGCCCAATGGCGGCTGGATCGCAACATTCGAGGACGTAACGGAACGGCGTCGAGTCGAGGCGCGGGTCGAATACATGGCGCGCTTCGATGTTTTGACGGATTTGCCAAACCGGGCAACCTTCATTGAGGCGTTGCAGGCAGCGTTGGATGGCATTGGTGAGGGCAACGAGGGGCAGTTCGGGCTGTTGTGGCTTGATCTCAACAGCTTCAAGGCGGTCAATGATAGCCTCGGACACGATGCTGGCGACAAAGTCTTGCAAATCATGGCGGACCGGCTGCGCTCATGCGCCCATGAAGAGGATACGGTGTCGCGCTTTGGCGGCGATGAATTCGCCATTCTGCGGCGTGGCGTGCGTTATGCCCGCGATTTGGAGGTTTTTGCCGAGAAGGTGATGGATGCGCTCAGCAAGCCTTTCGTGGTGCATGGGCGTGAAATGCCGCTCAGTTCCAGCATTGGCATGACCATCGCGCCGATTGATGGGAATGATCCCCAGCAATTACTGAAAAATGCCGATCTTGCACTGTATCGCGCGAAGGCGCATCGGCAGGGTATGTATTGCTTCTATGAACCGAAGATGGATCATAACGAAGAGTTGCGGCTGGCGATGGAACTGGATCTGCGGCAGGCGCTAAACCAGGATCAGCTCGAAGTATTCTATCAACCCATCGCCGAGATCTCGTCTGGCAAAATCATATGTGTCGAGGCACTGTTGCGCTGGCGGCACCCGGTGCGCGGTTATATTTCTCCGACGGTTTTCATCCCTCTGGCTGAAGAGATTGGGCTGATAACAGCGATGGGCGAATGGGTGCTTGGCCGCGCCTGCGCCGATGCCGCACAGTGGCAGGAGAGTGTGAATGTTTCGGTCAATGTCTCGACCATTCAATTGCGTGACAGCAACATCATAGCTGCGGTCAAGGGCGCGCTGAAGCGTTCCGGTTTGGAGCCCTCTCGCCTCATTCTTGAGCTGACCGAGTCTGCTCTTGTTGGGGACAATGAAGGTGCTTTTAAAATATTGACCGAGTTGAAAAAGTCGGGCATCCGCCTGGCGCTGGATGATTTTGGGACCGGTTACTCTTCGCTCAGTTACCTGCGGAAATTCCCGTTCGACAAGGTAAAGATCGACAAATCCTTCATCGACGAACTCACCGTCAATGCTGATTGCCTTGCGATTGTCGAGGCGATCATTC
>CAJYRE010000049.1 GCA_913776675.1 Rhizobiaceae bacterium | reverse complement strand
GGCCCGAAACCCGACGGGCTTCTTCCGCAAACCATTTGACGAAAGACGCACCATAGCGGATTTCCCCACGCGCCTCGGCCAACGGCTTGCCCTGTTCCAATGTCAGAAGCAACGCCAGATCCTCTTCATGCTGGATCATCAAGCCATACCAGGCTTCCAGCAAAGCGGCGCGCTCGGCATTGGTTGTGTTTTTCCAGCGTGCAAAGGCTATCTGTGCGGCCTTGATGGCGGCTTCCGTATCGGCCTGCCCCATATCCGGCACCGTACCCAAAACAGCCTGTGTGGCCGGGTTCGTCACCTCAATGATCTTGCCAGAAGCGGCATCCTGCCATTGACCACCAATCAAGCTTTGCTGGCGAAAAAGATCTGAATCCTTCAAATTATGCATGTCACGTCCTTCACATTAGGGATGGTGAACTTGGCTGGCCAACATCCGGCTTTCTTCAAAATCAACACGCCCACCGAAATACCGCAAATGTATAGCGCCTCTCACCATATATGGCGCACAAAGGACGCTGTAACACCTTTAATCTGCTCCATAATTTTCTCCTTAAACCGATTCCGATCGAAGGAATTATGCAGGAATGCGTTACAACAAACCGTAGCAGACACACAATACGCCTTGTACGAAGGGTTGAACGGGATAGGGCAACGGATGACGAGCAATGGTCGCATTGAACATCATCATAACGGTGGCATGGCAATTTCATTGCCGTATGCAACCCAGTTTCGATGAATTGTGCTGGGAGAAATGGTTTTTTCGGCAAAATCTGTCGGCAAGGCTGCTTTTAAATGAGATGTGATCAATCTTATGATCGGATCGCTTCTATTTTAAAACGGCCGGGGGGAATTAGCGGTGACGGTACAAACATCCATACAGGTGGAATCCTTCGAATTCACCCTTGAGGATATTCATGCCGTCAGCATTGATCATCTTCACAGCCTGTCTGTGGCGGTCGGCTGGCCGCACCGTGTTGAAGACTGGAATTTTCTGCTGCAAGAGGGACAAGGCATTGCCGCTGTGGATGCCATTGGCCGGGTTCTGGGCTCTGCCATGTGGTTTCCCATGGGCGAAGACTTTGCCACCGTCGGCATGGTCATCACCTCGCCGCGTCTGCAAACCCAAGGCACGGGCCGCTGGTTGATGGATCACGCGCTGGAGCAGCTCACCGGGCGGCGGTTGGGATTAAACTCAACACGTGCCGCCAAGCGGCTCTACCGCAGCATCGGGTTCATGCCGGAAGCAACCGTTTATCAATGTCAGGGCGAGGCACAGGTGCTAACGCCCACATCAGCGCTTCCCCCAAACACCCTTCTGCGTGAGATGGTCGCAGACGATATGCCAGCCATAGCCGCCCTTGATCAACGTGCTTATGGCGCGAATCGTCGCCCTTGGCTGGAAAAACTTTTTGCGCTCTCAAAGGGCGTGGTGCTTGTGCGTGATCATTTCATTGTGGCGTACGCCCTCTGCCGTCCATTTGGACGCGGCCTTGTGATTGGTCCGGTGGTTGCCAGCCAGGATGAGGATGCCATTGCGGTGACACGGCCCCATCTTCTTCAGGGGCAAGGACGGTTCATGCGCCTCGACACCCGCGAAAAAGGCGGAGCCTTTGCCGATTTTCTGAAGCAAGCGGGGCTGGACCTGTTTGATACCGTCACCACCATGGCAATGCACGGCCAATGGATTGATTTGGATAACCATAATGCGGAGGATACGAAAATTTTTGGCCTCGCCAGTCAGGCATTGGGTTGACTATGACGGGCAGACAATCGTAAAGCCGCACTCCCTTGGAAACGCTTCGTTAAGATCCATAGCTTAGCAGCGCCCACCCCGGCACCTCTCAGCCGGGACATTCATGAGTTGCGAGTAATATGCCCCGATTGTCACCTTCCGCTCCGATATTCCATCGGAAAATAGAGACCTTTTGCGATGTGCGGCTAGCGCCGATACTGCCAAAAGCAGATTATGAAAACCTGCGCAGCTATATGCTGGACCTGGTTGTACGTCAGGCTTTGCCACCCCTGCATGGTGGCCGCCCGAACTGGAAAGAAATTGGCTCAACCTGCCTTTTGACGGGCGAAGGCCTGAAAGCCGCCCGCCGTGAAGGCCGCCATGCGTTCGAAGCCATCATGCGCTGGGTCAATGCCGCCACCAAGGCAAAGGAACCACCAGCACCGGCTCCGACCCCTGTTGTTGCCAAGTCCATCATTCGTCCCGTTGGCGTTCATACCATGTCTGCCAACAACAATCGCCGCGCCCCTGAAACAACGCAGGCCACACGGATGCAAAAGCCTATGATGGCCAGCGTCAAACCAAGCCAGACGCTTGTGCAGAAAAAAGCTGCAAGCCGGTAAAATCGATGATCATAACCGGCCCAGATCGGGCCGGTCATTCTTTGAAGACACTGCTTTATGATGGCTCGACAGCGCGGGCAAAAGCCGCCAGAACGGTCCTCTCGGAAAATGTGAGATAAGCATCCAGCGCCTGTGCGGCCTCCTTTGGCTTACCATCCTGAAGCAATGTGACAATCTCTGCATTCTGATCCACAAATGGCGCATGCAGCAATTTCGGATCATCCAGCAATCCAAAGCTTAAGCGCAATTCGGCGGCAATGCGGGTGTAAAAATCACTCAGGCGAGCGCTATCGGCCAAATCAACAATCGCGGCATGGAACAGCATGTTGGCGCTGCCCATGCCGATCCAGTCTTGTCGCTCTCGACACAATTTTGATGTCTCAACAGCTTGTGCCATGCGTGCCACAGCCGGATGATTGGCATGAGCCTGTTCAAGCGCTTTGCATTCCACCAGACGGCGGACCCGATAAATATCAATGATCGAGGCCATGCTGGGCGTGGCCACAAACACACCCCGGTTGGGCGCATGGCGCAACAGGCCATCGCGGGTCAGCAGACGAAATGCTTCCCGCAGAGAATTGCGTGAAACATCAAGGCGGTCGCTCAACGCCTCTTCTGACAACCGCTGGCCCGGTTTCAGTTCACCAGCAATCAGCATATTGCGAATGCGTTGGGCCAAGCGCTCGGCCAGTGTCAGGTTCGATGTCAGGCTTTCTGTGTCCTGCGTCATAAAATGTCCTTTTTGCCGCTTGCGGCCTATCCGTCCCAGCCTGATCGGACTCTTTTTCATTTTTACATCGGACTTGTAACAGACAGTTCGAGAGAGACAAGCAGGGCAAAGCGGGAGTGAAAAACCTGCTAAAAATTCCAGCAGCGTCTGTTTAAAAACCATCCAATCGGCTGCTGAAATAAACAGAATCCGGCAACAATGAAGAATTATTGTTGAACAATATTGACGCAATTGTAAAACATGGCAGGATGAAGGCAAGAAGCATCCGCGAGGGGCGGATGACGATAACAATGGAGATATGCCATGGAGCCAACACCGCTCACGGCAGGCGCAGAGCAATCGGCTGCGCAAAGCGCCCGAAAAAAGCGCACCGCACTGCTTTCCGCCATGTTTCTGATGTCGATGTCCGCCGTGGGGCCGGGCTTCATCACCCAGACAGCCACATTTACCGTCAAGCTGGGGGCGGCTTTTGCTTTCGGTATTTTCATCTCAGTGCTGATCGATTTCGTGGTGCAGGCCAATATCTGGCGCATCGTGACGGTCACCAAAATGCGCGCCCCTGCCATTGCCAATGCCGCCATTCCCGGCTCTGGCTATGTTCTGGCGGTGCTGGTGATCATCGGCGGGCTGTTCTTCAACATCGGCAATATCGGCGGTGCGGGCCTTGGCTTCAATGCCATGATTGATCTCGACCCGAAAATTGGTGGGGCAATTGGTGCCTTGGCAGCGATTGGCATCTTTGTCTCGCGCCGCGCGGGCGTGGCCATGGACCGGGTGGTGTTTGTGGCCGCCTTCGTCAAGCTCGCCCTCATTCTCTATGCGGCAATCGTTTCCGGCCCGCCGGTGGCAGAAGCGCTGCGCCAGACCGTTTTGCCCGACACCATCGATTTTGCCACCATCACCACCATCGTCGGTGGCACGGTGGGCGGCTACATCACGTATGCCGGTGCCCATCGCCTGCTGGATCGCGGCATGGGCGGCGTGGAAAACATTGGTGCTGTGAACCGCGCAGCCTTCAGCGGCATCGCAATTACCGGCGTGCTGCGCTTCATTCTGTTCCTCGCCATTTTGGGCGTTGTGGCCAGCGGCACGGTGATTGATCTTTCCGGCAAGGGTGCGAACCCGGCAGGTCAGGCATTCCACGCAGCAGCAGGCAACATTGGCTTTAGGCTGTTCGGCGCTGTTTTCCTGGCATCTGCTATGACCAGTATCATTGGGGCGGCCTATACGTCAG
>CAJYRE010000048.1 GCA_913776675.1 Rhizobiaceae bacterium | reverse complement strand
TCAACCGTGAGCGCCGCCTTGATTTCGAGGCGTTCCGTCATTCGGTAACGTCCTGATATGCGGCGTTGATTGCTACGGCGAGATCGCCCGTTGCTGCTGCCTTAAGCGGGGCCGGGAAATCGTCTTCGTTCGTAACAGCACCGGCTGCCGACTCTTCAGTGCCAAAAAACAGCGCTGTGATGACGCCATCAGCAACCGCGAAGCTTTCAGAAAGCGGACGCCCGATGCCATACAGTGCAACGAGCTGATCAGCTTGACGCGGCGGGGTGCCGCCGCCGATAAGGCCAAGGCGAAGCACCTGAAGCACGTCCTTGAAAGAGTAATCGGAGGTGCGAAAGCGGCGGAACAGTGCGCCGATGCCGAAGCCGGTCACGCGCTCAAGTTCTTCGATAAGGTCGCGGGTCGGGAAAGCGAACAGCTTTTCGCCGTCACCAAAAAATGCACGGTGTTCGATCATGCGGCTTCCTTGTCCGGGCCGCTCTTGGCGGGGCCGGTTGTGGTCGTGGTAATGTAGGGGTTTGCGAGTTCGTCGCCGCCGGGTAAGGGCGGCATGTTTTCGCGGGCGCGGATTTCGTTCGGTGTATAGACGCGGGCCGCAATCAGCTTGGAATAGATTTCCGCACGGCCCGCCGCGTCGGCGCGTTCAAGGTCAGCCGTGACAAACTCAAAATAATGATCATCCTGTTCGTCTTCGGTCAGGAGCACGGTGGAATAAGCATCCTGCCAGCGGTCCAGCCAAGGGCGAAGGCAAAGCTGAAGGAAGCTCGCGCCCATTTGTTCGGCATTGCTCCAAGTCGCACGATCAAGCTGGAAAAGCAGGTGCGGCGGGACACCAAAGATACGGGCGATTTCGTCAATCTGGAATGTGCGGTTCTCGAGGAACTGCGCATCGGTCGAGGTCATTGCGGGCTGTTCAATGTCCCACTCTGGCGGCAAGATTAGCGGCTCGTTCGGGTCAGACTTCCAACGCTTGAAATCGGTGCGGGCGTTCTTGAACTTGGTTGCGCCTGCATCATTATCGGCGACCTTGCCAGCCTTGATAATGACAGACGGACGCGCACCGGAACCGAAAAACTGCGCACCGTGGCGCTCAAGGATCGCGGAAAGGCCAATAGCTTCCTTACCGAATGAGATTGGCGAAGCGCCGAGGAATGCAGGAATGTGAAGAATTTCGTTGTGGGGGTAATCGGCGGTGCCGGACTTTTCCGACACGCGATAGACGGGTGCGCCTGTCATGTCGTCTTCAAGGATCATGACCTTTTCAGGCTTCAGCCGATGAAGTTCAAAAGGGCGTCCGTCTTCGAAGCGAACCACCTTCGCATAACCATTGCCGTGCATCAGAGCATCGGCGGTCAGGCGTGTGCGGATATCGCCCGCACCTGTCCATTCGTTGGCCCGTTTGTGAACGATACGATAGGCCGAATGATCCTTTGCGCCTTCCTTGCCGTCTGCGGTTTCCCGATAGATTTTACAGGGGAGAGAACCAATAGTTTCAGAGATCAACCGGATGGACTGAAGAACAGCGGGAATGTAAAGCGCCGAAATTCCATTAATATTCACGCCGGAATAAGTATGGCGTGTGCCCATAATCTCGCCAATACGGCTATCCAAAAGGGAATAAGCTTTTTGCTCAACAAGATTGTTGAGCGGCCTGAGCGCTGCCTTCTTGATATTCTCAAACAATGGGTAATCCGTCCTCAATTCACTTGAAGACAGATTCTCACACCATGGTATGTAAGTAAATACTTACCAATCGATTTTTGTGATATTTTTTACAAAATCATCAAAATAAATGATCTAAATTGAAAATTCCGGCAACTTGTCTATCGCTTTCTTCATCGCGATCACAGTGACGTCGCCGTAGTCATCTCCAGCCGTCCGGCCCGCGTGGCCCGTTATAGCGTCAAGGATGCGGCTATCAATCTCGACTTCCCGGCCCGTCGTCTTCAGCGCGTGACGCCAGCCATGATTTGGCTGCACTTCATCGGGAATAAGGTTTTCCTTTTGAAGCCAATTGGAAATACGACCCGATATTGTCTTTGCGGGATCTACCGCTCGCTTGCCATGCATCGGTGGATAAAACAAAGGGCCGTCCGGCGAGGCGTCAACGAAGTCGAGGAACCCCTTTTCGATTATCTGCTTGTGCAACGGCACATCTCGATATTTGCGCGTTTTCACCGTGCCCGCGTCTGGCGTGATCCGAATGACAGGAATATCGCCCTCAATCCGCACATCAGCTTTTCGCAACTGGGTGATTTCGGAAATGCGCGCCCCTGTAAAGGCACAAATCAGAGGTGCCCATTTCTTCGCAGCGCTGGTTTGTGGCTTTTCTTGTGTCTGCGGATTGTCCGTCTGCTTCGGCTTGTAGGACAGCGTAAACCTTAAGATCGCTGTCGCCTCATCACGTGTAAAGCCTTTTGGTCGGTTCTGCACTTTTTGCGCAACACGAAGCTTGACGGTGCTTGCCGGGTTCTCTGACAAAAGGTCATTCGAGACAGCCCAATTGAAAACAGCGTTGACCGCAGTAAGGTAAACGTCCTTCACCGTGCGCGGCGAAAGGGACTTTATCTTAGCGTCCTTCCATTCAAGAATCGTCTTCTTGCTAATCTTAAGCGCGTCTGGTGTGCGGGCGAACCCGATCAGGTCTTCAATGATAGGGCGCCACCGCTTTTCCGCCTCAATGCCCTTACCGTTGGCCTTTAACTCCGCAATATAACGTTCGAACAGGTCGCGGATCATGACCGGCGCGGCTTCGTCTACTTCCGGCTCCACATTTGCGAGAACCGGGTGTTCTGGTTTACCGCTGAAGTCGCCGTCATCACGCTCTACCACACGAGCAAGAGCTTCTAATTCGGACATGCACAAAGCACGAGCGAGAGTGCGCCACTCATCCGTCCCCCGAATGGCTGTCGTGTTGCCGAGAACCCGATAGCGATCAATTCGCGAACCAACCAATGTTTCAAGTGTGTCGTCGTTTAACTTTCCGGCTAAGCCATCGCGAAGTAGCTTAACCCGAAGATCATCGATACCCATGCTGGCCCAATTTGGCCCTGCATTGCGGAGTTCAATATCGAACTGCAATAGTGAATTATAGTCACGCAAAGCGATTTGGTCAGTAGGAAGAAGATAACGGCCCGGCTCGATTGGCCTACCAGAAGCAAGCTGTGCTTTTCGTTCCGCAATGGCTATCTGTCCTTGCAGACCTGCCACCGCGGTAGCAAGGCGCGCTTGCGCGATTCGGCGATCCGGTCCAAGGGCTTCACGCAGTTCTGTCTTATTGTCGAGGAAAGGTCGGAGTGATTTTGGAATTACGATCCGCGCGAAATATCTGCCATCACGATTGAGAAGGTGCTTGTCTTTTCCGGCCATTGAATTTCCGTTTGTAACGAGTTTTGTAACGGAAGAATGACCAAAAACCTTTTAAATGCAAGGCTTTCAAATATATCAATTAGATAGGATGGTGCTGCTAGAGAGATTTGAACTCTCGGCCTCTCCCTTACCAAGGGAGTGCTCTACCCCTGAGCTATAGCAGCATCTGGCGAAGCACTTTCGTGTGCGCTTCGGAACGAGGGGGCTATTGCCATAGCTGATTGCGCAGCGCAAGCGGCAATTTGAAAATCGGGCAATAAAATTTCAAAACCTGTGCTATCTTCCCGTTTTTCCACAAACACGCTATCAGACCCACATGAGTGATATTGAAGAACCATCCACCCCGAACGCCCAGGCCATTGATGACAATGGTGATAATGCGGGCAGCGAGAGCAAGCGCCAGAGAAAAAGCCGCGATCAGTCCGCCCAGCGGCGCGAGCGGGCGGCAGCCAAGCTGCGTGAAAATCTGCTGCGTCGCAAGAATCAGGCGCGGGCACGGCGGGCGGGCGATGCGGATGAGACGGATGGTCTTCCCGCGGCCAGAGTGGCTGCGGTGGAGAAGGACGCAGATAATTAAGGGTCAGTCTGTTGGTCTGAATTGAATGCGGCGTGGTTTTCGTTTAAACAGCGCCGTCTTATTTTCCCAGCCAACACGGGCTTTTATTCAAACCAGGAAAGGCGGGGGCAGCTTTCTTGCATGCCCCTGAACAGCATCAATGGATCGTATCCGGATTGTCGGCGGCAACGCCCTTAACGGCATCATTCCCATTTCCGGCGCAAAAAATGCCGCTCTGCCGCTGATGATTGCCTCGCTGCTGACCAGTGACACGCTGACGTTGGAAAATGTGCCGCATCTGGCCGATGTGGAATTGCTGATGCGAATCCTCGGCAGCCATGGTGTGGATGTGGCCGTCAATGGTCGGCGCGAGCGCCAGTCTGGCAGCTATGCCCGCACCATTCACTTCACCTGCCGCACCATTGTTGATACCACCGCCCCTTATGAGCTGGTGTCGAA
>CAJYRE010000047.1 GCA_913776675.1 Rhizobiaceae bacterium | reverse complement strand
GAATGCTGCCCAGCAGGATCAGTTACGTCCCTATGATCCTGCCAGCGCAAAGGTGAGACAGGTTGGTCCAACCTTTTTTCCAACACAGGATAAAGTGATTGATTTGAAACATCCCACGGATGATGGCCCACAGCCTGTGCAATAAAACGGGACAGGCGCTACAGCATTTCAGCGTTTCTCGGAAACACTGAAATGCTGTAGCTCTTTGTTTTCTCGCATTTCCGGACGGAAAATCGCTACACACTTTTCTCAGGTAAATGCTCTAGAATTCAAAGATTTGCCGGAAAACACCCGGCGCAATGATGGAAAGCGGATTGACGACAAGGTGCGGTGACTCCACCGAGCCTGTCAATTTGAAGGTAATGCCCAACAGCCCGCGATCACGGCCATTGCCGAGAATAAATCCAATGACCGGCACCTCGGCAAACAGTCGATTCAAGCCATAAGCGGGCATGAATGTTCCGGTCATCTCCATTTGGCCGCTTGGATCTTTGAGAACCCCTTGGAAGGATGCGCCCACCTGCTCACCGCGCACCACGCCATTTTCAGTCAACAACACACCGTTTTTATAGACCAGTCGCGCAAAGCCACGCTGAAACTTCTCGGAACTGACATCCAGATCGCGTTTGACCGCCGTATTGAGACTGCGGCCATCATCGGTGGCGGGGGTGGTGACAATTTTTTGCAGACGATCTTCATTTTCAACCCGGAAATTGCGCAGATCGAGACTGCCCGTCCAGTTTTTTGCGAGATCACCTCGAATGCGCAAATCCAGCAGGCCCCCACGCATATGGCTGTAAAGATCCAGCATGCGTGCAAAACTCCCCGCATCGCTGGTGATGACGGAAATTTCATCCGGGTGACCGCCTTTGCCAGACTGAATGACCACCGCCTGACCACTGTTGGTCATACCCGTCAAATTCAATGCCGTCATCGTGCCTGCACGGTTGCCATAAAGCGCTTTGACACCGGATAATGCTTCATTATTGAACCCGATAAACTTATCCAGACTGACATTAATATCCAGATTGAGTTTGGAGGTCTTATCCTTCGCTTCCGATGCACCGCTTGCGCCACCGGATTTCATCTTCTTGAACAGTGAGCGCCCATCCAGAGCAGCGCCATTGATCTTGACAGAGACAACGCCTTTGTTGACGCGCAGAGCGAGGCTGAAATCGTCCGCAGCCGCCAGTTTGACGTGATCAAAATCGGCAGAAATCAAATCCGTTTTAGAAACCGCCATTTTGCCCTGAATGCCAAATCCATCACCGCTCAGGGTAAACTTATCCAGCGATGTCAAACTGCCCTTATTAGACAGCTCCAAAGAGGTCTTGGCCGAAATACCAGGTCCTTTGCTCCAGCCAAGCCAAGGCACATTCAGGGTGGCCCCCGTCAAATCGGTTGTGATCAACTCCCGATGATCGTCCAGCCGGGAAATCTCCAGATGCATCGACCCGTCAATCATACCGTCAAGATCAGGCACCAGCTTGTTGCGTTGCGCATCATTCAAGGTGCCCTTGACGCTCCATGTTGCTTTTTCGGTGGAGTCACGCGCCACGGGCTGGGTCAAATTGATTTCCATGGGCACAGCATCAATCTGCCCATTGCCGCTCAACTCCGCATTCTGCTGGTTAATCTCAAGATCACCATTAAAATTGGTGATTTTCCGGTCCTTGTATGGACGCAGCAGATCGACATCTTTCAGCTTGAGATCGGCTTTCCAGATGGGTGGTGGCGGTTTTTGATCATCCAGCAATCCACCCAAAAACTGGATATGAGCCTTGATCTGCCCACCAAAATCATCCGCCGAAAATTCGGTTCGCTGCAAACCCTCGATAGGCTTGAAAGTTGAAAGCTCTGCCATCGCATCAGCAGCCCCGCTCAGCGACATGTCGATACTGGCCATCAGCGGCTTATGATAAACATCATCGATGGTAAAACGGCCCTCATCCACGGCGACCTTGCGCCCCGATGGGAAATAGGAAGTTCCTCCATCAAAACGCGCTTGCAGATTGCCGCCGATCAACTCGAAATGCCCCACCAGATCCCGAATGGGCGGGATGGTACCGGTGGTGTTCATCCGGGCATTTGCAATGTCGAATTTGATCTTCAGCTCATCGGGCCCCAAATTGAGCGGCGTCGGAATAAACGTCATGCGGCCAGCGGGGATAAACACATCAATAGAGGCATTGCTGATCGTGCCGCCAAACAAATTCGCCAAAACCCAGACGCGAGGCTTGGGAGCCATCCAGAAAGGCCACAATTGTTTGATGAAGGCCGTCTTCATCTCTTCCAGCTTGCCGTTGAAGCGGATTTCAGGCGACTTATCCCCAAAACGCACGTTCAGGGTGGAGTGCATCTGCCCATTGGGGGTAGAGACCGTCAACTCGCTGAAATTCAAATTACGTGTTGCAGGAACAAACCGGCCAAACGCCTTGAGAGAAAAGGGAAATTCCTCCTCTCCGGCAGACTCTACGGAGGCAGTGCCCCGATCAATCAGAAAATCAATGGCAATACCAGAGTCCGTATCGTCTGGCGCGCGTTGCAGCCGATCCAGATCCACAAACCCGGCATTGAACGGCACATGCATGGGACCAAAATCAGCATAAGAGCGGCGAATTTCCGCCGTCAGCCGATCAAAATCATAGGCCAGATTCACCTCGGCATGGCTGAGTTTCTGAGCCTCATTATCCATGTAGAGCGTTCCGTTTTCTGTGCGGGCACGCACAGAAAACGCGGGCTTGCTGCCTTCCACCTCGCGCTGGGCAAAGACATCAACATTGATGCTGGTATCCACGCCCTCGCGCCGCGTGCCATCGGGCAAAAACTTCAAGGTAAAGGGCGTGGCGACCAGCCCCGTCACCGATGCTGTCAAGGATACGGAATGCTGTTTTTCGGCCTGCGTTTCCGCCCTCAGATGGCTGGTTTTGCCATCGATGGAAAACTGCCCGTTGATTGCCAGCATATCGCCCTTGCGGCGGCTCATCACCACATCATCAATCACCACTGGAACAGGCCGACCGATATTATCCCGCGCTGTCAGCGAAATGCCCCCAAGGCGCAAACGATCCAGCTTGCCGCGCGCAATAAAACCGCGCACGTCATCCAGATCGACAAACAGCATTTCCATAAGCTTGGGGAACTGATCAATCCGCAACGCGGCAAGATCAAAACTGCCATTCTCCGGGAAAGGTGAGGCGTTGAAATGAATGGTATCCGCCTCGATTTCCGTGACCGAAACATGACCGAACAGCAGATCGTAAGGATCAATCACCAGCTTGATCAGGGCGGTTTCACTCACCAGCTTTCCGGAGGCTGCATCCGAAATACGCAAATTTTCTGCAGCAACCGCCAGATGCCAGCTCTTGGAAAAACGAATGGAGGTGTCCCCGATTTCTGTTTTGAAACGATCTCCCAAGGCAGATTGCAGCGCGGTTCTGGCTCCTGTGGACAGGGCCTGATCCAGCGTACCCGTCTCGATGGCCACCGTGAGCGCGCCAAGACAAAGCACGACAAATACACACAGAAAAATGCAGAGGCGGTAAGCTCTGCGCATCACACCACGATGGGGCGGGCAATGAACAAGAAGGCCATCTTCAGTCTGCGCCGATGGCAGAGACTCAAGGGAAACAATATCGCGTTTACGAAAATGGACTTTCTCGCCCCGGATTTCTCCCATACTCTCTTCCGTATCTCCTGAGATTTCTGAAGAATCGCACAACTCTCGCTGGACGCCTACCATCCGCGCTCTATATCTTCAAACGACCTGTATTTCCATAAACCGGGCAAAAGAAAGGTATTCTCATGGCCGCATTGTCGATTGGCGACCTCGCTCCCGATTTTTCTCTGCCGCGTGACGGTGGCGGCATTGTAACCCTATCCGACTTCAAGGGCAAATCGGTGGTGATCTATTTCTATCCCAAGGACGACACCAGCGGCTGCACAACAGAAGCAACATCGTTTACCGCTTTAAGCGAAGACTTTGAAAAAGCGGGAGCCGTGGTGATCGGCATTTCACCGGATTCGGTCAAAAGCCACGATAAATTCGTTTCCAAACACAAGCTTTCGGTCATTCTGGGCTCGGATGAGGAGAAGAACACACTCGAAGCCTACAACGTCTGGAAAGAAAAAAGCATGTATGGCAAGACCTACATGGGGGTTGAGCGCACCACATATCTGGTGGATGCCGAGGGTAAAATTGCCGCCATTTGGCCGAAAGTGAAAGTTCCCGGCCATGCGGATGCGGTTTTGAAAGCATTGCAGGAACGCGCCTGATCTATCCGTGAGCGGGTGGTTCATGGAAAGGGATCAGCCGTGTGTGCGAAAAGCATATTCCCTTTTTCGGCAGACACGCTAAAAACCTTTCATGTCTCAATCACCCGTTCAAACATTGCGCGCTGGCGCAACCATGGCCATCTGCGTCAGCGATCTTGATGAAAAAATCCGTCTTGCGCAGGAAACCGCTGTGCGATGGCATAATCGACAGCTTTCGTTGCGCTCTCCTCTGGATCCGCCCCTGCCCGACCGACCGGGACGGCCGGAAAAGCCCGTTCTGGTGCCGCCGAAAGCCACCGAAAAACGCTCCCTTCATACCCTGCCCGGCCGGATTGCCATGCTGCATGCGCTGGCGCATATTGAGTTGAACGCGGTTGATCTGGCACTGGATATTGTTGCGCGCTTTGCATCAGAACCGGTGCCACAATCGTTTTTTGATGGTTGGATGCTGGTGGCCTTCGAGGAAGCCAAGCATTTTGGCCTTGTGCGTGATCGCATGCGGGCGCTGGGTGCCGATTATGGTGATATGCCTGCGCATGATGGTCTTTGGCAGGCGGCCCATTCCACTCGCAATGATCTGACAGCGCGGCTGGCGGTAGTGCCTCTCATTCTGGAAGCGCGCGGGCTGGATGTTACGCCCTCTCTTCAGGTTAAAATGCGTGAAACCGGCGACCATGAGAGCGCCGATGTGCTGAAAATCATTTATGACGATGAGAAAGGCCATGTTGCGGTTGGCGCAAAGTGGTTTCGCTTTCTGTGCGCACGGGAAAAACGCGACCCGGCCAAGACATTTCAGGCTCTGGTTCGTGCCAATTTCCGGGGAACATTAAAAGCGCCCTTTAACGATATTGCCCGCGCTGAAGCTGGCCTTACGCCCTCCTTTTATCGCAGCCTCTCTTCTATTAGCCACGCCTGATAACCTTCAGAAAAACACCGGCATAGGCCCATCCACCCCACCATTGCAAGACTTTGTTAACCATA
>CAJYRE010000046.1 GCA_913776675.1 Rhizobiaceae bacterium | reverse complement strand
CGATATGCGGTGTGGCAATCAGCGCCGGGCCGCTCTCGCTTCGAGAGGCCGGCGAATATTGCGTGACCACCGAGCCATCCGGCATTGTGCTGCGCTGAACCACAGCACCCGAAGTGGGAGAACGGGTTTCAAGCGTTTGCAGGCTGGTGGCAGGCGGTGCCACGGACGGCGCGGGCGCAGACACAGCCGCCACCTGTGGCGGCAAAGGCTGCGGGGTATGCAGCGGCAAAGGGGTTAAAGCCGTATAAAAAGACAGGCCCAGAATGGCCAACACACTGATGGCACCAAGGCCAAACCCTGCGGGCAACCTGCGCCGCGTGGGACGCGGCTTTTTCCGGTTTTGGCCCAGAGGTGCGTGTAAGTCAGTGGTCAAGTCACGGTCTTCCAGCGAATCAACGCAACAGAGCGTCGGGTCTATATAGCGCATTTCCAGGAAAAGTGTGCAGCGGTTTTCCGTTCGGAAATACGTAAAAACAAGGAGTTATACCAAGGTTCACGGATATGAACCGGCATCCGCAGGATCGATTGTGCAACATGAGAAAGCAAAAATGCCGATCCTTGCGGACCGGCATTTCTGGATGTTCAATCTTACTTCTTCTTCGCCGTATCCAGCACCACCTTGGATGGGTCTGGCGGGAAAGACGGATCTTTCTTGACGCCACGCAGAAGGTCGAGTGCGTAGTTGAGCTGCACGTCGTCCTTCGGATCCGGCGGTACATAAGCCACAGAGCCCGAACCTTCCTCGGTTTCGCTCTGGCCCTGAATATGGCCTGGCAATGCCGATTCGCCCTCGGTCTTCAGCTTGCCCTGAAGATCCGGCGGCAGTGGCTCTTCCACCGTAATGTCCGGATGGATGCCCGTGCACTGAATGGAGCGGCCCGACGGCGTGTAATACAGCGCCGTTGTCAGGCGCAGCGCACCCTTGTCGCCCATAGGAATAATGGTCTGCACAGAACCCTTGCCGAAGCTGCGGGTTCCCACCACGGTGGCGCGCTTGAGATCCTGCAACGCACCGGCCACGATTTCAGACGCCGAGGCCGAACCACCGTTGACCAGAACAACCAATGGCTTGCCATCAGTCAGATCGCCCGGCGTTGCATTGAAGCGGCGGGTATCTTCGGGATCGCGCGAACGGGTCGAAACAATCTCGCCCTTTTGCAGGAAGGCGTCAGACACATAGATGGCCTGATCGAGCAAACCGCCCGGATTGAGGCGCAGGTCCAGAACATAGCCCTTCAGCTTGTCTTCCGGCACCTGCTTTTTGATCTTGGCAATGGCAGCCTGAAGGTCATCGAAGGTCTTTTCGGTAAACGAAATGACGCGCAGATAGCCAACATCACCATCCACACGCGATTTCACGGCGCGGATCGGAATCACTTCGCGCATCACGGTGAGTTCAATCGGCTTGTCCACACCCTTGCGCAGAATGGTGAGCTTGATGGGCGTGTTGACCGCACCGCGCATTTTTTCAACAGCGGCGTTCAGCTTCATGCCGCGCACGGGCTGACCGTTGATTTCCGAAATATAGTCACCGGCCAGAATGCCAGCCTTGGCACCGGGGGTATCGTCAATCGGGGTGATGACCTTGACCAGCTCATTTTCCATCGTCACTTCAATGCCGATGCCACCAAATTCACCCTTGGTCTGGGTCTGCATGTCGGCAGCTTCCTGCGCGTTCATGTAGCTGGAATGCGGATCGAGTGATGAGAGCATGCCGTTAATGGCAGCTTCGATCAACTTCTTCTCATCCGGAGGTGTTACATATTGGGCGCGCACGCGCTCAAACACATCCCCAAACACAGCCAGCTCCTTATATGTGGAGGTGCTGGCTGCCTGGGCTGGAACACCAGCCGAATAAACAACGCTCATTGCCGTCGCACCCATCAGTGCGCCCACGAGCATTAGAGAAGCCCTACGTATCATTGCGTACCTTTCCGGCGTCCTTCGCCCACCATGGTCGGGAATCAACCGAGTTGCCGTCTTTTCTGAACTCTATGTAAAGCGTCGGGCGATTTGTTTCCAGCGAGAAAGCAGCCGCACTCGCAACTCTCTTGTCTCCCATAGCACCAATTGGCTCACCTGACAGCACGAATTGGCCTGCGTGAACATCCACGCCCTCCATTCCGGACAAAACTATGTGATAACCGCTGCCTGGATTGAGAATAACCATCTTCCCGTAACTGCGAAACTGCCCTGCATACACCACTGTTCCGTCAGCAGGCGCTGTCACCACCGCTGCTGGCGTTGTTGCAATAACGATACCTTTGGCCTCATGTCCAGTGCCATCAGGATCGCCATAGGTGCGCAATACATCGCCAGCGGCCGGTAATTCCAGCTTTGCCTTCAGTTCATCAAAAGGAAATGCAGGGACAATGCGGTTTTTATCGGGCGGCGTGTTATTGGCCGTGTTGCGCTCCTGCTCGCGCTGGGCATCACTCATCTGGGCGCGGCGCAAATCCTCCAGCTTGCTTTGCTGCGTGGCGGTTTTTACCGAAGTGATCTGGCTTTCCAGCGATGAAATCAACCCTTGCAGTGATGCCGATTGCTGCGCCAATTGCTGCGAACGCTGCAATTCATCCTGAAGCTGGGCAGAGTTTCTCTGGCTGAGCTTGGCATTTTCATCCAGAAGCAGCGCCATGCGGCTTTCTTCTTCCTGTCGGCCTTTCAGGCTGGCCACCATTTGCTCGCGCTCTTTCTGGCTTGC
The DNA here is from genome assembly GCA_913776675.1 of Rhizobiaceae bacterium. Classification (GTDB taxonomy): domain Bacteria; phylum Pseudomonadota; class Alphaproteobacteria; order Rhizobiales; family Rhizobiaceae; genus Allorhizobium. The sequence continues at coordinate 1,760 of CAJYRE010000046.1, read as the reverse complement.
TGTGCGCAAATTGGCCAGCTCTTCCAGATCATGCGCCAGTTTTTCGGTTTCCTTGCGCATGCCGGGCACCACGGCCCCCAACAAAATAGCGGTGCGCACCGCACCCAGCGCATCTTCCGGCTTCACCAGCAGCGCTGGCGGCGGATTGCGCCCCATACGCTCCAGCGCACCCAGCACTTCGGCCAGAATGCCCCGACGGGAGCGGAAGGATTTGCGAATAATATCTTCCCGCAAGCCGAAACTGGCCAGTTTGCGCTCACTTTCGGCAATTTTCTGTTCCAGATCCTTACGGCGTGCGGCCGAATCAATCAGCGCCTGGCGCAAAGAGGCGGTGCTTTTATCAAGCGCCACGATGCTCTGGCGCAATTGCTCACTCTTGTCCGACGACATTTTGATGGACTGCGACAGGCCTTGCAATTCTTTTGCCACCTCATCACGCTTGGCCTTGAGGGCTGCGGCATCCGCATCCTCCGGGGCAACGGCATCGGGGGCCGCTGGTGTCGCTGGTGTCGAGGTGGTCTGCGCCGGAGTCGCCTGGGGTGCAGGTGCCTGCTGGCCCGTGGCCGCCCCCGCGCATGCAAGCCCCATCAGCGCAGCACCGCTGAGCAAAAAAGTGCAATGCGCAAGACGCCTGACAACCGGGTTCCACAGCATGAAGATTTTCAGATCGCCTTCGCTCTTGTAAGAGTCCGTCTTGAGAAGAACTTTCCCTGACAAACCTTCAACAAACTAACTGATTTGCCGTTCAGAAAAAAGGCCACAGCGCCAGACAGAAGCGTGGAAACCACGTTTCATAAGCGCACCCAAAGCGTGCGAGCCGAAAATTCGCAACCTCTTCATGCATTTTCCTCACGGGATGACTCTTGCCCAATTTATCATGACTTATGCAATGCTCCAGGCATGCTTTCGATCTCCTCACGGATATTATCTCCAATGCGCCCTGGCACTGTTTCGGCAATTTGCTTTATATTTTTATAAGAATCGGGATTCAGCCGAAGAGGTAGTTTCTTCAAGAAGTGGAAGCCGTGTTTTTCTATCGCATAAGCTGCCATAACGTATGCAAAACCGCACCGACACGTAGCGAAAAGAATAAAAGATGACAATGTAGATCGAGCGTCGGGGTCGTCCAAGTCAATAGAATTAACCGTATCCCTCAACTCTTGAAGGCTTTTGCTTTCCAGCAATATTAATTTTTCAAATATTGATCGCAACTCAACAATGCTCATATTGTCAAGTTCCAGATCAAGACTGTCTAGATTTGATGTTGCTCTATGGCTATATCCATTTCGGATCGCCCATTGCGACAAGCCTATTTCTCCTCTCATAACGGTCTGAGCCTTATTATCCGTAATCTTCAGCTTACGCCAAAACTTTACAAATTTCGGATCCGAAAGAATTCTAGGTCCAATAGACAGTGCAAAAGATCCATAATGAAATAGTGGATGAGTTTTTTCATAGGGCCAGTAGGATTTCACATCCTGATACCGGTTTCTATTGCCCCTCGTCAGCGTTGAACTTGCTCCAATGAAATCTTCATCACAGAGGCGCACTTTATCAAACCAACTCACACTGTGGGGGATGTACCAAACGGAGTCATTCAAAATCCAAAGACGTTTGAATGTATGCAGGTCATTGGCAATACTCAGAATTCCATCACGATATCCACCAAAATCATAACCAACATTTGGTCGTTGAATGACAATAGCACTGCGTTTTTCTATCTCTTGTAAATCCGCTTGCGACAAGGGCAGATTGGAAAC
>CAJYRE010000045.1 GCA_913776675.1 Rhizobiaceae bacterium | reverse complement strand
CATCCGCATCACCTTGCGAAGCGTAAACCGAGGCTGCCAGTTTTGGCTCGCGGTACATATCCATCACGCCATGATAGCAAATGCGGTCGCCAGAGCCGAAATCCTTGTGGGTGTTGTAGTCAAACATGCACCAGCCGGTGCAGCCGGAAATCGAGGCTTCGCCCGCCACCGCATTCAACATTAAAAGGTGGCGCGTGACATGTTCGGCCTGCCGCTGTTCCTGATCCCAGCGCTTGGTGGGATACATATGGCCGTTATATTCAGTGATCATATAGGGCACTTTGGATTTCAGCCCGGTTGTCTCAGCCTGATCACGGATCACCACGCGGCCCCGGTTGTTGCCCGGCAGTTCTTCCATGCCGAGAATGAAGTCGTTCATGGTGTAAACGTCTTCCAGCATTTCGCTGTTGGTGATGTAGCGGACGCCGCCGGTCTGGCGGGTGCTGTCCAGCTCGCGGGCCAAGCGATTGGTCTCTGTATAAAAATCATGACTATCCTGCGATTCATTGATGCGCACGCCCCAGATGATGATCGAGGGGTGATTCCAGTCACGCTCAATCATCCGGCGGACGTTTTTGATGGATTCCTGCTGCCATTCCAGCCCGCCGATATGCTGCCAGCCGGGGATTTCCTCAAACACCAACAGGCCGATTTCATCGCAGCGATCCAAAAACCACTTGGATTGCGGATAATGGGATGTGCGGACGATATTGCAGCGCAGATCGAATTTGAGAAGATCAGCGTCCTTTTCCTGCCCCCGTCGCCCCATGGCATAGCCCAGATGCGGCCATGCCTGATGGCGGTTGAGGCCCCGCAGCTTGATGTTTTTGCCATTGAGGAAAAAGCCATCCGGGCGATATTCGGCTGTGCGGAAGCCAAAGCGGCTTGAAAGGGTATCTTTGCCGTTGTCGGTGCTGATCTCGGCGGTCAGCGTGTACAGCACCGGGTTATCAATATCCCAGAGGCTTGCGCTGAGGCCTGTGAGCGTCACCAGCGTTTCCGCGCCGGTGAGGGGGGCCTCAGCCTTGGCAATGGTTGCGCCGTCTTTGCCTGTGATTGAAACCCGCACCGAGCCGGAGGCATCCAGACCTTCAGGGTTTGCCAGGATGATCTTGGCGATCACAACCTTGCGGTCTGCCAAGGCATTGGGCGTTTCAATCTTGATATTCTTGATCGAAACTTTGTCGGTCACTTTTAGCCAGACATCGCGGTAAATCCCGGCATAGGTCAGATAGTCAATCTGTCCGCCAAACGGCGGGATTTCCGGGTTTTCCGAGCCGTCGATTTTGACGGTCAGAAGATTGTCGCCTTGCTTCAGGTGTGGTGTCAGACGGGCTTCAAACGGCGTGTAGCCATCCTTATGGGCAATGATCTCATGGCCGTTCAGCGTCACCACCGAATCCGCCATCGCCGCATCAAAGACGATGGAGACTTCGCAGCCTTCAAAGCCGGGTTCCCAGGCAATCACCTTTTGATAGGTGAAGGCTTTTTGATAGAGCTTTTCATCAAAGTAATTATAGGGCAGTTCCACGGCTGTGTGCGGCAGACGCACGGTTTCGCCGCTCTGGAGGGTGTTGACCCATGTGGGCTCGAACCCGTGTTTAAACGTCCAGTTGGCATTGAAATTCTCATAACGACGCATGGTAAAACCCTATTTGACCGAGCCAAGCATGCCTTGCACAAATTGGCGCTGCATGGCGAAAAACACAAACAATGTGGGAAGCGTGGCAAGGATGGTGCCGATCATCACCGTGCCATATTCAGGATAATAGGCCGAGGCAAAGGACGACACGACGAGGGTAATCGTCTTGGTGTCGTTGGATTGCAGCACAATCAGCGGCCAGAGATAGTTGTTCCAGTTGAGCATGAACACGATGACAAAGGCCGCCGCAAAGGTCGAGCGCATCACTGGCAGGTAGATGTAGAAAAAGATCTGCCATTCATTCAGCCCATCCACCTTGGCGGCATCGCGCAGCGCCGACGGAAAGGCTTTTGAGGCTTGGCGGAAATAGAAAATGATAAAGGCCGAGGCGAGGGATGGCAGGATGATGGCGATATGGGTGTTGATCAGCCCGGCATTCGACATCAACAGAAACAGCGGGATCATCAAGGCCGCAAACGGCACCATCAGCGTCAACAGCACCACAGCATAGATGCGATCGCGCAGGTGTGAGCGAAACATTTCAAAGCCATAGCCCGCCAGCGATGAGATCAAAAGCGTGATCAGCGTGCCGAAGATGGCGATTTTCACCGAGTTCCACATGATCAGTGGCACATCAACGGTGGTGAAAAAACTGGAGATATTGGCGGTTAAAGCGCTCCCGAGTGAGAGCTTGCCACGGATAATGTCGGAGGTGGTGTTGGTGGCTCCAATCACCATCCAGATGAACGGAAACACCGACAGAAATGCCGCCAGCGACAGAAAGGCATATTGCAAAAACATTCCAAACCGATGGGTCATTTCTGCTCCCTCGCGGCATAGAACTGGATCATGGACAGAACCGTCACCATCAGCACGATCACGTAGGAAACGGTGGCCGCATAGCCAAAATTCGGCATGAATTTGAAGGTAAGATTATAGATGTAAAGCGAGAGCGTCAGCGTGGCATTGCCCGGCCCACCCTTGCCTTCGGTCAAACTATAGACCTCATCAAACAATTGCAGTGTGCCGATGGTGGAGGTGATGGTGGTAAACAGAATGACGGGCTTGAGCATGGGTACCGTCAGATGCACAAATCGCCGCCATGACGGCACGCCATCAATGCGCGCGGCCTCATAAATAGAGTGATCAATATTTTGCAGCGCCGCCAGATAGAAGATCATGTTATAGCCGGTCCAACGCCAGGTAATAGCAATGATAATCAACACCTTGGCCCAGAAAGGGTCTGTCAGCCAACTAATCGGTGTTGACATCACCCCAATCATCATCAGCGTGTTGTTGACCACGCCATCCACGGCAAACATGCTTTTGAACAGAATGGAATAGGCCACCAGCGAGGAGACACAGGGCAGAAAGATCAGTGTGCGAAACAGGCCTGAGTAGCGCAGTTTCGGGTTGTTCAACGCGACTGCCAGCAGCAGGGCGAAGGTGAGCATGATCGGCACCTGAATGACGAAAAACGTCATGGTGTTGGTCAGCGCCGTGAGAAGCACCGGGTCATTGGCAAGGCGGGTGATGTTGCCCAACCCCGCAAATTTCATCATCATGCCCTTGCCTGAATAAAGCGATAAAATCAGGGATTGCACAATGGGATAGATCATAAACAGCGAGATCAGCACCAAGGCCGGGGCCACAAACAGCCAGCCGTTGACGTTGTAATATCGCCCTATTCCGCCACGTTTTACCACTGCCATGAGGACCACTGCACGATGAAGGAAAAAATGGCCGCGCAGTCGGAGTCCTGCGCGACCATGCGGGAGGAATTTATTGAATTTGCCCTTCAGCCTGACTGGCGATGGCTTTCAGCACATCATCCGTCTTGGCACCCTTCACCAGAGCCGGCAGATTGGCGGTCACAGCGGTGTCCACCTCATTGGTGAAAATGCCGTAATTGACCGATGGCACCTTGGCCAGCCAATCCGAGAAGCTTTGCCAGACCTTTTCGCCACCAAAATACGGATCGGCGACATTATAGGCATTACCCTTGCGTGCTGCCAAAAGTGCGCCGACTGCGCCGCGCTCGGTGAGGATTTTTTGGTAGAAATCGGTGTTCTTGGCGTAGATTTCGTTCAGAAAATCAATGGCTTCATCTTTGCTTTTGCTCTTTTCCAAAACATACCAGCTTGAGCCGCCGAGATTGGACGCAGCCACCGCGCCATTGAGGGTGAGTTTTGGAATGGGAGCCACACCCCATTTGCCCGATTGATCAGCTTGCGCCTTGACAGTGCCGGTAATCCATACGCCGGTGATGACGGATGCCACGTCGCCAGAGGTGAAGGCGTTCACGCCATCGGTCCAGCCGCTTGTGGGCTTGGCAATGCCGTCTTTGAGAATTTGGGCCTGAATCTCCAGCGCGGCCTTCAACGGCGCGTTGTTTTCAATGTTCAGCTTGCCGTCCTTGTCGAAATACCAGGTGCCGCCCGATTGCATGATGATGCGGGTCATGCCGCCATCATTGGCATCCAGCGCCATCATTTTCTTGCCGGTTTTGGCCACCACCTGTTTGCCGATTTCGATGAAACGATCCCAGGTGATGTTCTGCATATCTTCGGGTTTGAAGCCCGCCTGTTGCAGGTAATCCTTGCGGTAATACATGCCCGTAACACCGGCATCAAACGGCATGCCATAGGTCTTACCATCCAGTGTCATCAGGCTGACTTTGTAAGGCGCAAAGCCCGAATAATCGACCTTGCCGGACATGGATGCAAAGGAGCCAGGGAAGGATTGCAGATATTTCTGCGCGCCGTAATCTTCAATCAACACAATATCGGGCAGTGAATTGGCAGCGCCTGAGGCCAGACCGGTTTGCAGCTTTTGCTCCACATCCGCCTTGGCAAAATCCACCACCTTGATGGTGGTGCCCGGATGCTTGGCGGTGTAAAGCGCGCCGGCTTCCTTCATGATCGCCACGTTGAAATTCGGGTCCCAGCACCACACGGTCACTTCGCCTGCCATGGCAGCCGTGGCTGCCAGCAGGCTGACGCTGGCGGCAATTGTCGCAACACTTGTTTTGAAAATAGAATGTGTCTTCACGCTCATCCTCCCCAGAAGAGTGTATCGGGCAGTCCTCCACTGCCTTGACGCTACTATTTCTGTTTCTTCCAAAAACGCAAGAAAAAATTTACTAAATATTTTGTGCGTCTGCGAAGGGGGCGCGCTATTCTGCGGTTGGGGGGCGGCGGCAACTATCACGCCAACGCATTTGGGTGGGAATGGTTACATGCTTGGTATAATCGCGCCCCAGCAGGCGTTCCACCAGCAGATCCACCGCGGTTTCACCAATCGGTTCACCGGGAATATGCATGGTGGAGAGGGGGGGATTGAGAAATTGTGTGACGGGAATGTCGTTAAAAGAAATCACTGCAATATCGTGGGCAATGGCAACCCCAGCTTCCTGAAGGGCGCGATAGGCCCCAATGGCCATATTGTCATTGGCGCATAAAATGGCATCGGGCCGTTTGTGCAGGCTGAGCAATTGCCGGGCTTGTTCATAGCCGGTTTCCAGCCGGAGATTGCGGGCATAGGTTTCGGCTTGGCCCAAGGCAATCAGGCTTGCATCAAAGGCGTTGCGGCGCTCATGCCATTCCACATAGGCTTTGCAGCGCTGTTCGCCATACATCACGGCCTGATCATCCAGCAATTCATATCCGCCAATAAAACCAATGCGTTGGTAGCCCGCAGATTCCAAACCATCCAGAATGGCCCGTGTCGCTTTGCCCAGATCGGATAAAACGCAATCAAAAGCATCCAGTTGCGGATTGAAATCTGCAAAAATCACCGGCTTTCCGGTCTGCGTCAGTTCGTCAATCATGCTGGGGTGCAGCTTGCCAATCACGATCATCCCGACGGCGGCCTGCAAAACAGAGGAATCGCGCAGCTCGTCACCATTGAAAATCTTGGCAATTTCCAGCTTGTGATCGTGGCAGCGCCTTTCAATGCCCAATCGCACCCCGACATAGTAGGGGTCGCTCAACTCTTCATCGGGCTTTAGAAAATGCAAAATGGCAATGGATGTGCTGCCGGGCAATGAAGGTGAGAACGGCTCAAACGCCAAGGTGCGCCGGTTGCGATTGCGCGGCGTTTCATAATTCAGCGCTTCGGCCGTTTCAATAATCGCCTGCCGCTTGCTTTCGGAAATAGAGAGTGTCTGATCATAATTCAACACCCGCGAAACCGTGCTGGAAGACACGCCAACAGCTTTGGCGATTTCGCTCAATGTGACCATGGTAAGCTCTCGGCTGATTCTATGGTGATAGGGTCCAAGACAAAATTGGTAAAATTTTACTACTGAAACTGAAGGCCATGTGCAATAGGTTCATATCCGTGAGGTGGAGAATAGGCCCCAGATCTTGGATTTGCGGCGTGATAAGGAGTAGGCTTATATGGTTCTTGCTGATAGTTTTGCAATCCAGCGTCAAGCGTTTGCGGCTGAACCCTATCCATCTCTGGCTGTTCGGCTTGATCGGTTGAAGCGTCTTGCGGATGTGATCAAGACGAATGCTCTGGTATTTCAACAGGCCATCTCCGAGGATTTTGGCTACCGCACGCCTGATGAGACAAAGCTGCTTGAGATCGCACCTTTGATGGTGGAAATCCGCCATGCGCGCTCACATCTCAAACGCTGGATGCGTGATGAGCGGCGCGCAAGCACCTTGGAGTTTTTTACCTTCCGCAATCGGGTGTTTCATCAGCCATTGGGGGTGGTGGGCATTAAGGTACCGTGGAATTATCCACTGCTTCTGGCGCTTGGACCGTTGGTGGATGTGCTGTCCGCGGGCAATCGTGCCATGATCAAGCCCTCTGAGCGCCTGCCGAAAACGGCTGTTGTGTTGCAAGCGGCGATTGCGCAGCATTTCGCGCCAGAGGAAGTGGCGGTGATTACGGGTGATGTGAATGTTGCGGCTGAGTTTTCGGCACTGCCGTTTGATCATCTGGTGTTTACCGGCTCAACCGCCGTGGGCCGTAAAGTCATGGCCGCGGCGGCAGCCAATCTGACACCGGTGACACTTGAGTTGAGTGGTAAATCTCCCACAATTCTTGCCCCGGATTATCCGCTCCAGGAGGCGGCTCGGGCCATTGCCTTTGGCAAGCTGATGAATGCCGGGCAAACCTGTATTGCGCCGGATTATCTTTTGGTGCCGCGTGACCAGCTAGAGGCCATGGCAGATGCGATCCTTGCGCAGATGACGGCGACTTACCCCGCAAAACGGCAGGGGCGGGATTATTCCAGCCTGTGTGGCGCGGCGGATTTCCAAAGGTTGTCAGCTTTGGTGGATGCCTGTCGGCAAGCGGGTTGTCGTATTCTGACGGTTGACACCGGTGCGAGCGGCAGGCTCGCAAACATGGCACCCACTCTGATTATGGATCCGCCGCTCGACAGTGCGGTGATGGAAGAAGAGATTTTCGGGCCGGTTTTGCCAATTGTTCCCTATGACCGCTTGGAAGATGCCATCGCTTTTGTGAATGCAAGGCCACGTCCACTGGCGCTTTACCTGTTTTCCGGCGATGTAACGACGCAAAATACCGTTGTTCAGCAAACCCATTCCGGCAATATCACCATCAACGGCACTTTGTTGCATATTGCGCAAACCAGCCTGCCGTTCGGCGGTATTGGCCCCAGCGGCATGGGCGCTTATCACGGCGAAGATGGGTTCAAACGGTTTTCCCATGCGCGTGGCATTGCGCAGGTGCGCCTGTTCAATCCTGCGCGTCTTGCCACCCCACCTTACGGCTGGGTGGCAAGACTGTTGCAAAGGTTTATGATGCGGCGGTTCTGAGTTTATTTGGATCGTTGCAGCATACCAAACAAATCACGCGGGTCATCCGGGTCGGCGATCATATCTAGCTCCTGATAGAAATCCGTTCCCGCAATCGCGGCGCGGATGAAGCGTAGCGCTGAGAAATCCTCGATGGCAAAGCCGACGCTGTCAAACAGGGTGATCTGGCCTGTCTCTTTGCGGCCCGGCATGTCACCGCAGATAACCTGCCAAAGCTCTGTGACGGGATAATCCGGCCCCATTTGCTGAATTTCGCCTTCAATGCGGGTCTGTGGCGGATATTCCACGAAGGTGTCGGCGCGCTTGAGGATGTCGGGGTGCAGTTCCGTCTTGC
>CAJYRE010000044.1 GCA_913776675.1 Rhizobiaceae bacterium | reverse complement strand
CTGCTGGCCCGCCATGCGGGCCGGGTGGTGACGCACAAGACCCTGCTGACCTCGGTCTGGGGCCCGGCCCATGGCGATGATCTGCATTACCTGCGGGTGTTCATTGGCCAGCTCCGCCAGAAAATCGAGCGCAATCCGGCCCAGCCAACCATTATCTGTACCGAGGCGGGCATTGGCTACAGATTCATCAATGATCCTGTTGCGGGTTAAGCGCACTCTTATCAACAGCAATTTCAGGGCTGTATGTCGTTAACCCATGTTCAATGGCGGTGAAACCATTATCTTGCGCTGCGGATTGAAGGAGTATTCCTGAATTTCGTGTTATTTCAAAAACTTGCCCGTTAAAGGCGAGTCGGATGAAAAAAGAGATGGCAAGACAAGAAACACCGTGATTTTAACCATAAAGCTTAACGGTAAAATTGCTCTTCTGTCATATTTTGACGCAGAATTTCTGGAAAGAGAGGCAGGCCATCCATTCTGGTTGACGTAGACCGGCTGGCCCGCTATCTCTCAACCAAGGGAACGTCGTGTGCGAGTATTTATGAATAGACGTTATATTTCTGCAGTGTCCAAGCGCCTTCGGATGTTGCGATATTCAGCCGCTCTTGCGTGTTTCGTTCCGGCTCTTGTGGGTGCAGGCTGCACCATGCTGCCGTCTCAAGGCCCATCTTCCGACAAGATCGTTGAGGATTCCACCGCCAGCAAGGCCAAAACTGGCAAGCCGGTGGTTCCGGCCGGCTATGCGGTGGTGGATGTTGATCGCCACGTGATTGATGTGCTGGCCAGACAGCCAGCCGAGACTTTGCATGGCCGGTTTGGCGATCGTCGCCCGGCTCCTGCCCAGACAATTGGTGTGGGTGACACGGTGCAGGTGGCCATTTGGGAAGCCGCCAGCGGCGGTCTGTTTTCCAGTGCGGCGCTTGATCCGTCCACCACAGGTCAGCATTCCGTTGTTATTCCGCCGCAGCTTGTGGGCAGTGATGGTTCCATCACCGTGCCGTTCGCGGGCCGTTTGAAAGTGGTGGGCATGTCCACCGCCGCGGTTGAGCAGGCCATTGTGCGCGAATTGAAGAACAAGGCCATTGATCCGCAGGTCATCGTGTCGATCAAGGATAATCTCTCCAGCCGGATGACCGTGCTGGGCGATGTGACCAATGGTGCGCAGGTGCCGCTTTCGCCCAAGGGCGAGAAGATTCTGGATGTGATTGCGGCGGCGGGCGGCGTGCGCACCCCGCCTTATGAAACCTTTGTCACGCTGATGCGCGGTGGCCAGACCGCCACCGTGGCCTTGCAGGATATTATCAGCAATCCGCGTGAAAACGTCTATGTTGTGCCGGGCGATACGCTGGCCCTGCAAAAAGAAGCCCGCAGTTTCACTGTGTTTGGTGCGGCTGGCAACAACAGCCTGATCAATTTCGATGCGCGCGGCATTACATTGCAGGAGGCTTTGGCCAAGGCGGGCGGCTTGCGTGACTCGCAGGCAGACCCATCGGGTGTTTTCCTGATGCGCAGCGAGCCTGTGGAATTGGCGCGGGCGCTTGACCCCAGCATTCCGATTTCCGGCTATGGCCGCGTGAACATTATTTACAGGCTGAACCTGCGCAATACCGGGTCTTACTTCCTGGCGCAGCAGTTCCCGATCAAGAACAAGGACACGCTCTACATTGCCTCAGCCCCTGCAAACGATTTGCAGAAATTCCTGGGCCTGATGCAAACGGCGGTTGTTCCTGCCTATCAGGTCAAGAGTTTGACCAATTAAGGCCAATAAACGCGATCTCGCCTGCCGGCTTTTCTGTCGGCAGGCGGTTTGGGCTCACACTATGAGCTTTTGCCTGTTGGCCAAACAGGGGTTTATCTCGTCAGCATCCTCGGATTAAAAGAAGATGCCGGGATGTGGAGTGGATTTTTGAATGCTGATTGCAACATTTGGTCCCTCTTCTGCCTTTGTCCAATGGTGTGTGCATGCCTTGAACACATTGGCCGCAACGGCGCTGGGCGAATTTGATTACATCAGCGTCAGCACCATTCAGGATTTCAAAACGGCCCTGGCTTCACGCCAAAGCAAACATGTGCTGATGTATACCGATTGCCCCGATCAGGGTTTGGTGGATGCCTTCCAGAAAAGCCAGATTCCCTTTCTGGCATTGGATGAAGACCCCGCCGACATCACCGGTTTTCTCATGCGTGACAGAGGGTTTACGTGGCTACAGGCGGTGCGCTTGCTGAGCCTTTCCTTTGCCACGACGGCGGGTCTTTTTGGTTCTCCCGCAGCTTTGCGGCTTTCACGCCATCACCGCCTGACAATGGGTGATTTTCTCGATCAGGTCACCCTGCATATGGGGCTTGAATTGCAGCCGGAACAGGTGGATAGCATTATCCAAATCCTTCTTCCTGGTGGCGATGTGGGGTCCGGGCTGGAAGATGCTATTTTGCACCATCTTCCCAATGCAAAGCCCATTGGCCATCGGCTTGACATTCCGGACGCGGATCGACCCGTTGTTGATATGATGCTTGCCTCCATGCGCTACACCAAAGATGGCGGTGTGCTTCAGGAGTTCAACTGGTCTTCTGGCTTGTTTGTTGGTAAAGATGGTTTTGATCATCCGCTGACCCAGCCGGTTGATATGACCGGGCCAGCCCGCTGTATTGTGTATGGACCCTATCTTCACTTGCCCGTCGGCTTGTGGGAAGTGAGTCTGACAATGGAAATTGCCGAGAATTTTTCGGGCAATAGCATTGATGTGGATATTTTCCACGGCACTGTTCTGCATCTTGAAACCTTCAAGCTGCCAAAATCCGGCCTGTTGGGTCTGACGTTAAAGTTTCCAATCAGCGAAAGCCGTGAGCCGGTTCAAATCCGCATTATCATGCGTGAAGGGGCGATTGAAGGAAAACTCTGGATTGGCGACATCGGCATCCGCAATATCACACAGCAGGCGCTATCACCGGCGTAATACCCAGGTCACTTTCAATGACACTGGGTATTCTTTTTGCAAATATCTCAAGCTCTACAGCTTCGAGCCTTGATATTAAGCGCTCGTATCGCTTTTGGTGATCAGCAAGCCAAAGCAGGTGCTGGCAAAGCCATCGATATTCAGTTTGAGATGCGCCACGTTCGGCTCCCAATTGGCCGCCATATCGCCGGTCATGTCATGCGCCCATGGCGGCACATCGATAAACTTGTCCAGTGGCTTGTTGCCCACCGAAAAATCAAGCTCGGCAACGGTATGGCCTGCCGCTCTCAAACGCTCGGCAATGGCGATAAAATGCTGGCGTTGAAACAACACTGTCGGCCAGTTGTCGATGGTTTGCGCATCATTCATGAAATTGAATTCGGTGGTGTGGATGGCAACGCCGCCGGGACGCAAGGTCTTTAAGGAATTTTCAATAAAATCAAGACCTTGTCGGATGGAGCCCAGATGTTCAAGCGAGCAGACGGACCAGCAGAAATCAAAGTCTGTCAGGTCATCCGGAATGGCGTTCATATCCACATAGCGCAGACTGCAATTGCGCAAAAAGGTCTGCTGTTCAACAAGGTTGCTATAGAAGGCCGCTTCCAATGTTTCCGTGTGCTGCCGGGTATTGACCCAGCCCAGGTCAGCCGATTGCTCCGGTGCCAGATCGGTGACGGTAACCTGCATGCCGAGATTGGCAAAATAACTCGGCAAAGGCTCACGGCCGCATCCGAAGCCAAGGCCGCGGACACCTTCCTTGAGCAGATCCTTTTCATAAAGCGCCTGCAAGATATAGGCATGTTCCCATAGCTTGCGGTGAAAAACCACTGGCACCTTCAATTGATGGCACCAATAGGCCACCCATTCGCTTTCCATATCGGCCTGTGTGGATGGTTTGCACTTCAAACCGATTGGTGCCAGCCGTGCCTGATCGGTTGGCGGCAAGGTGCTGGCCAGGGTTGCTGCCAGCTCATAGCCGAAATATTTCAGGCTCAAGGCCATCGCGTCTATATTCTTGAGCTTGGCGGCAATGGCCGACAAATTGGGCTGCGAATGATCATTCGTCAGGCTCATTGCGAGCTTTTCAACGTCCTGAGCGAGAGTGTCACTGTTGTATAGAGTGAGGCCGGGCGGTATATCGTTTTTATGCTTGCTCATTTTACTTCCTTTTACGCGCCTCTCAAACACGGCTAACACGCTGAATGATCATTCTATTATGATCGCTATACAGCTCTCGCAGCAATAAACCGGCAGAAATCGTCCAGTACGGGATAATCCTCGGTTACGGAAGGATAAAGCTCGATATTGAGCCATTCTTCAACCGAAATGATAAAATGCACGGCCATGGCGGAATCAAGTCCGAGGCTGGAAAATGTTGCGGTGGGCTCAATACCGCTGATTTCAATATCCAGCGTTTGGGCGAGCTGCTGTTTGCAGTGGTCAAGAATGGCGTCATAATCTGGCATTCATCATTCCAATCAGGTGCAGAGAGCCGGATCTGATGCGGGCGCATCAGATGACGGCTGTGGGGAGAGCATATCCAGTTCGTTGTCGCGCCACAATTGCCGGGCTTTGTGTCTTTGAATTTTGCCGCTGGTGGTTTTGGGAATGGTGCCGGGGCGGATCAGCACAATGCGGTGCAATGCAACATCGTGGCTTTCTGTCACCGCTTTGCGAATGGTGGCGTGAATGGCCTTTTCATCCAGATTGTGGCGCTGTGTGCGCTCCACCTCCTGCACCAGAATCACCTGTTCCAGCCCATCGACATTGGTGATGGTGAAAACCGCGC
>CAJYRE010000043.1 GCA_913776675.1 Rhizobiaceae bacterium | reverse complement strand
ACATCGATCAATCGTGTCAGTTCGGCGTTTCGGTTTCTATCAAAACGTGGAGATGACCATGCCTGCAAAATCCAAAGCCCAACAAAAAGCTGCTGGCGCAGCCTTGGCTGCCAAACGCGGCGATATGAAAAAGAGCGACCTGAAAGGTGCATCCAGAAGCATGGAGAAATCCATGTCTGAGGCAGAACTGAAAGACATGGCTTCGACCAAACACAAAGGGAAGCCGGAACACAGCGCCAAATCCCGCTAGAGTTTGACAGGAAAAAGTGGAATCCGCGTTTGCCCGATAGACAAACGACAACAATGGAATAGCGGTTTGCGGCTCGAAAGGCTTCCGGCAATTGATGCATTTTAGGAAGGAACAAATACCGACGGGCTCGGTTTGACAGCCGCACCGGATGGATGAAGCCGAATGGAGAAAAGAGTGTTCTTTTAAACGCCTTTCGACATCAAAGCCCATTCACCATACGCCAAACCAAAAGGAGACTGAAATGGCCGAACGAACATTGGAAGACCTTTTCCTGGATACGGTGAAGGACATTTATTTCGCTGAACGCCAGATTCTCAAGGCACTTCCCAAAATGGCCCGCGCTGCCCAATCAACTGACCTGAAGGCCGCCTTTGAAAAACACCGGGAAGAGACGGAAATGCATGTGGAACGCTTGCAACAGGTCTTCGAACTGCTGGGCAAGCCAGCGAGAGGCAAAACCTGCGAAGCCATCCAAGGTATTCTCGCTGAAGGTGAGGAGATCATGGAAGAATTCAAAAACACATCGGCACTGGATGCGGGCCTGATCTCGTCTGCACAGGCGGTGGAGCATTATGAAATGGCCCGTTACGGAACGCTCAAAAGCTGGGCAGGACAATTGGGGCAGAAAGAAGCCGCCAAGCTTTTTGCGCAAACTCTTCAGGAAGAAAGCGCCACGGACGAGGCTTTGACCTCTCTGGCCGAAAACGCCGCCAATATGAAGGCCAAAGGCAAGGCAGCCTAAGGTCATCGGCTGGAGCCCGTCGCAGTGAATAGGATTCGCTGCGACGGGCTCCAGCCTTATTGTGTTACATGGACGTTATCGTTTCATTGAGGACAATAAAACGCGACATGCAGTAAAGCGCGCTCTTGGCAGAGCGGCCGATTACAGACTATCGGCCCTTACCCAGACACTGACACTGCCCGCCTCTACGGTGAAATCTGCGGTGCCATTCTCATCCGTGGTAATTTCTTCGTTGCGATGCCCCAGAAAATCCCGAAATGCCACCCCAGCCTGTTCGCTGCCCAGCGTGATGGATTTCTGCGTTGCATTCCTGTTCGTGATAATCACAACACAGCCCGGCTCTGTCTCTGTCCCATGCCGAATAAAGGCGAGGCAATCGTCTGTATCAAACAGGTCTGTCTGCATGCCCTTGGCATATTTCCGGCGCGCCTCGATTAATTTTGGCAGTGATTCAATCCTCGGCATCTCAATGGTGTATTCGCCGCCGTCATGACCGGTATCGGTATAATGTGCGCCGTAAAGATCGGGATAGAAAACACAGGGCAGGCCTTTTTCCCGCAGCAAAATCAGAGCATAGGCCAAAGGCTTAAACCATGGGGCCACAGGCGCTTCCAGCGATTGCAGCGGCTGCGTATCGTGATTATCCACCAACGTCACCGCATAATCGGGTTCAGACACCACAAGCGCCCCATCAAAAATGGTGCGCAAATCAAAATCCTCTCCAGCCTGCGAGGCATCATGAAAGCGATGATGCAAGGCAACATCAAACAGCATGAGCTGTTGATCGACTCGGTCCAGATAGGTTCGCAAAACAGATGGATCCGGATGCCAGTATTCGGCCACCACCAGAAGCTCAGGATTGATGCTCTGGCGCATATGCCCCACCCAGTCGCGGAAAAACCAGGCTGGAATATGTTTGGCAGCATCCAGCCGGAAACCGTCTACTCCCACCTCTTTTGCCAGCCACTCTCCCCAGAAGATCAGTTCGTCATACACTGCGCGATTGCGAAACTCGACATCGTTACCCATCAGGTAATCGAAATTGCCATATTCCTCATCAACCTCGGTGTCCCACTCACCGTCACCATATTCATTGATAAGCCGAAAAATACCGTTTTCATCGGGTTGGTGAATGTGATCTACACCACTGAAGCATTTCATATCCCAGACAAAACGGGAATGCGTGCCGTTGCGACCCGGAAATGTAAACCGGGTATAGGCCTGCGCCTCAAAGGCATCCTCCTCTATGTCCGTTCGGTTATCGGGATCAACCCGGCGCACCTGCACCGTCTCCAGTTCATCTGCGCCCATTTTGTGGTTCAAGACCACATCATGCATCACCCGCAGCCCCTTTTCACGCAAGGTGGCAATAGCATTTTGCAAGGCCGCCCGGTCACCATATTTGGTGGCAATGCCACCTTTCTGGTCAAACTCACCCAAATCGAACAGATCATAGGTATCATACCCTACAGAAGACGGGCCAGTCGCCCCCTTATAGGCGGGCGGAATCCACAGGTCGGTAATGCCCATGGCTGCCAGGCTTTCTGCTTTTTCGGCAACCTCCTTCCACAGATGTCCGCCTTCGGGGTAATACCAGTGAAAAAACTGAAGCAATGTACGTTCCGCCACTGATCTCTCCTTCATGACGATTCACAATTTCAGGCCAAAATTTTATGAAAATCAAAAGAAAACAAAGCCATAGCTTTGATAAACAATTCCGGGCAGGCTCTCATTCGTGATCTATGGATAGATCAGTCGCTTTCTGGTTGAGCCTTTTCGCATGCTCTTCAAGCCTGGCACCCAGCTCTCGCAACTCAGTTTCGTTGAGTTTTTCAATCCCGACGTAACGGTTTGCTGCGTGGCTGCTGATGATCAATTCATCGAGCTTCATCTGCAAGGCACGGCTATCGCGGTTCTGGGAGTTTTGCAGCACGAACACCATGAGAAAGGTGATAATCGTCGTGCCCGTATTGACGACCAATTGCCAGGTTTCGGAAAAATTAAATAAGGGCCCGGTTATGCCCCAAATAATAATCAGCAGAAAGGCCAGACTGAAGGTAATCGGCTTGCCTGACCATTGCGATACCTTTGTTGCAAAACTCCCAAACATCCTTTCCATGCGTCCACTCTCTCGTTGAGGCGATCTTTTTGAAAGAACAATTGACGTGATAAAGGCGCATGGATTCTGCGCCCAAAAGGGGAGGGCCGCAAACGGCATCAGACAAGATATTCCACGACCCACCAAGCAACCAGTGCCAGAGCAATGCTGACAATCAATATCATCAACGCACGGTGGCCCTTACGGCCTTGCCGCGCCTGTTGAACAGGAATGGATTTATTTGCCTCTTTGTCCACCGGAGCGCCCCCGTGAGGTTAGCGGCTTCTCGTCTTTGGGACTGCCCACAATGGCAGGCGAGGTGGCAGCCACCGGATCGCTGCATGGAAATGTCTCTTCCACAGCGTCATTCAGAGAATCACTCTGTTCCTGTTGGCGATGCTGTTCATTGAGATAGGAAATAACCGGAGGACCGTCGTCCTCTGAAGGTTCTTGGGCATGGTCCTGTTTCAAGGACTGTTCAGCCTTGAGCCAATATTCGACACTGCGGCCTTCCGGTTTACCCTCCTGCTCCCAAAGGGCATAAGCATGCTGGCGAATCCTATCAGCTTCAATAGACATCTTCATCTGCCTTTCTCACGTGATTTTCTCCTATCGAACCGGCCAAGAACCATTTTGTTCCATGACGGTTTTCTGAAATCAGGCAGTCTGGTCCCACACTCAAAGGGAACATAGGAGGGTCTTTTCGGTTCGAGCCACTCCCACCCTCAAGAGGAGTATGTCATGAGCAATACAGTCATCCCACCGTTTACACCGCAATCTCAAAAGATGCCGGGCATAACGGCGCAAATGATGCCCGTACCGGACCATGGGGAACAAAGTTATCAGGGATCCGGAAAACTGAAGGGCATGAAAGCGATCATCACGGGAGGAGATAGCGGTATTGGGCGTGCGGTTGCCATCGCTTTTGCCAGAGAAGGGGCCGATATTCTCATCTCTTATCTGAATGAACACGAAGACGCGCAGGAAACCATGCAATGGGTGGAAGAAGCAGGACGCAAATGCCTTGCAATCGCAGGTGATATAGCATCAGCCCAACATTGCCGCAATCTTGTGGAAACCGCCATTCACGAGCTGGGTGGCGTGGATATTCTGGTCAACAATGCAGCCCATCAGGCGTCTTTTACCAGTCTGAACGATATTACCGACGAAGAATGGGGCCATACGTTCCAAGTCAACCTGCATGCCATGTTCTATCTGGTCAAAGCGGCGGTTCCGCATATGAAGGCCGGAAGCGCTATTATCAACACAGCTTCCATCAACTCCGATCAACCCAACCCGACACTGCTGGCTTATGCGACCAGCAAAGGAGCCATTCAAAACTTTACAGCCGGGCTTGCACAGCTTCTGGCCGAGCGAAAAATACGGGCAAATGCCGTTGCCCCGGGTCCAATCTGGACGCCCCTCATTCCATCCACCCTGCCTGAGAAAGCGGTCGAAACATTTGGCTCACAGGTTCCTATGAAACGGCCGGGCCAACCAGCAGAACTCCAGACAGCCTATGTTATGCTGGCCGATCCTTTATCCAGTTACGTATCAGGCACCACAATTGCGGTGACAGGAGGCAAACCTATTCTGTGAAAACAGACCTTACAGCGCCGTGCGCCATATATGGCGCACGGCGCTGTAACACTTTTAATCTGCTGCATAATTTTCTCCTTAAATCGATTCCGATTTAAGGAGAAAATTATGCAGTAAAACCTCAGAGGAGTTTTCTGATACATCAATGCCTTCGTGCCTTCATCTCAGGATTTCATAGCATCCTGAGGTGAAAGCTTGGTCAGCAAAATAAAACATAAGAAATAATCTTAATGACCTTGCGGATCATTTTTATGATCCATTTTGTCAAGGCGCTGCTGGAGCGCATCCGCCAGAGCCGCAATGGCCGGGGGCACTTCAGACTTGCCAATTTCCTGTACAAGTTCAGTGATCAATGCTTCGATACGATCATCGCTGAAAGGGCGGGGAAGGGGGGAAATGGGCTTAACCACGCTACAATCCTTTATAATACGACCGCGTTTGTTACCCTATTACGATGATGGGACAGGGATTGGATCAGCTTAGCACTTAAAAAATAACACAAACGAAACAGCATCCCAACGCTAGAGCGTTTCACTGTTTCACGGAAACACTGAAACGCCCTAACTCTTTGTTTTCACACATTTCCGGACGGAAAACCGCTACACACTTTTTCTGGAAATGCTCTAGTAAAACGGCAGACACCCATCAGGACAAGGAATTTTCATCAATAAATGTGGACCAGAATGAAATAAACAAAGCTGCAATCAAAGGCCCCATCACAAATCCGTTCATTCCCAAAAGGGTGATCCCGCCAAGGGTGGAGATCAGCACAACATAATCGGGCAATTTGATTTCCTGCCCGATCAAGGGCGGGCGCAATAGATTATCCACCAGACCAATGACCAGCACCCCCACGAGAACCAGAATCACCGCCTTGGCCCACTGATCTGAAAAGGCGAGATAAACGGCAGCAGGCCCCCAAACGATGGCCGTGCCCAAAGCGGGCAGAAAGGACAAAATGCCCATGGCCACACTCCACAACAGAGCCGGGCGAAGACCAAGTGCCCAAAAAGCCACCCCGCCAATCAACGCTTGAACCACCGCGATAATCACATTGCTGCGCACAATGGCCCGCACAACCAGCGTGAATTTGGAAATAAACTTGCGGGTATGTCGATCATTCAGCGGAATCGACCGCCACACGATCTGGCGTAACGCACGGCCATCCCGAAACAGGAAAAACAGCAGATAAAGCATAATGCCAAACGCTGCGATGGATTGCAGTGTATTCTGACCCAAGGCCCATGCCTGCCCTGCGAAAGCACGACCACTTTCCAGCAAAGCAGACGAAATCCGCTCCTGCCATTGGATCACACTGTCAGCATCCCAAAGGTGTAAACGGTCTCGAATAAACGTTGGCATGGCATGTTCCAGTTTCGCAAGCCACTGTTCGGTATCGATCTCACCGCGTTGCAGATAGGCATAAAACGCACTGGCCTGCTGAAACAGCAAACTGAGAATCAGCAATCCCGGAACAATCACAAGGCAAACGCATATCAACACCGATAAGCCAGCAGCCAGATTGGCGTGACCGCGCAAGCGCCTTTCCAGCCGCATATGAAGCGGAAAAAAAACGATGGCAAAGATAACAGCCCATAAGATAGCCGAATAGAAGGGTAAGAGGACAGCCACAAAGGCCAAGGTGACGCCTGCCAATACGACATAAAAACCAATGCGTTGTACCGGCATTTTCCCTCCCTGAGCGGCCCGAGGCACACTTCTGAAATGACAAGCAAGAGCCTCAAATCCAGCATGTGACTTGCCCAAACACGCCTGCAAAACCACCGGAACGAAGACAAGTTCCATCCAAAAGGGAACCATGGCGCGTCACAAGTGTTTCGCTATCCGGAGACGCGCCGTGTCAAACGGACGCGATGGTGCTGAAGAACATCGGTCTTTTTCCGTTTTCGACCGATGGCCAACGCAGTGGCAGTCGAGCTTCTTATCCATCCGGCGCGTTTCCGCTGGTTTGAAGTCACGATGGGAGAAGAACAATGTCCGGTAGCTCCATGCGCCAGCTTGCGCAAACCTACCTTGATATGGGCGGAACACGCCTTGTGTTGATCGACGACAACAAGGTGTTTGTGCGCCAATGGGACGACGAGCCAAAGGAGGCCCATCTCTATTGGCAAGACCATATCGAACCCCTGAAGGACGGTGAGCGCGAAGAAGTGATGCTCCTTCTGCCATCTGTCAGCAATGAAGACACGGGATATTCTCAAACCACAGGCCAACATGAGCCGCAAAAGCATCTTCCAAACGCTCTTTCCGACAAACCGAATTCCGGCAAACCGAATTCGGAAACAGAGTGACAAGGGCTTCTTCAGAAAATCCGGTGCTGAAAATGCACGTCATCGTTCCGGTCCAAGAACGCAGCTTGCAAGTGAGGAGACTCATGGTTGACTATGTATCGATACCACCGCTCCATAAAGCGCCTTCCTTGAAGGCACCCCATCCGACCGGGCGAAAGGCGCGACTGCTCACCACTGGCATCATTGATCCGGATAGCAATGTTTGGTCCATGGCGCATGCGGACCGCCTTGCCTTTCTGGTTGATGCGGCGGCGTATTTCCAGACCCTCTCTGAGGCTTTGCAAAAAGCGCAGAATGAAATCTGGATTATAGGCTGGGATTTTCATCCGCAGATCGATCTGACCCCGGACCAAAACAATCAACACCGACTATCCGACCTCTTGCAGGCACAACTGGATGCCAAACCGGATCTGGTCATCCGTATTCTTGTCTGGGCCTTGGGGCCACTGTATTCAGGAAAATCATTGCGCTTATATCAACGACCAGGCGTCCTGAGCCATGAGCGTGTGCATCTGCAATTTGCAACGAGCCGACCTCTCTGGAGTTCGCATCACCAGAAAATCGTGGTGATCGATGATGCTCTTGCCTTTATTGGCGGAATTGACCTGACCGCCGGACGCTGGGATGACAGCAAACATCAGCCTGCCAACCCTCTGCGGACCAAACCCAACGGCCTGCCCTATGAGCCAGTTCACGATCTTCAGGTGATGGTTGCTGGCAAAGCGGCCAAACGGGTAAGCGATATTGCCCGGCATCGTTGGTGGCTGGCCACAGCAGAAAAGCCGATGCGTTGCTCATCGACCGACGCAACCGCAAGCCTCTGGCCAAAGAACAGAAAGCCGGATCTGAGCCATTGCCGCGTTGGTCTTTCCCTGATGGAACCACCGGGCAGTCCCTCTGTGCTGATGCGCCACTTCAGCCTTCTGGCGCTGGATGCGATCAAGGCCGCGCAAAATCATATTTATATTGAGGCCCAATATCTCACCTCCTTTGTTGTTGCTGACGCCTTGGCGGAACGCTTGATGGAGGAAAAAAGCCCGGAAATCATCATTCTGACAACTCGGGTGCTGCATGGATTCATGGAGCGGATCGTCATGGAAACCAACCGCGACCGCATTATTCATCGTCTCAAGCAGGCGGATAAACACAATCGGCTCCGGGTGATGTATGCCGTTGTTCCCGATGATCAGGGGCAACCACAACAGGTTTTCATCCATTCCAAATTGTTGATCATTGATGATTGTTTTGTGCGGATCGGCTCTTCCAATCTCAACAATCGCTCGGAAGGGATCGACACAGAAGCCGATCTTTCCGTGGAGGCGTACACACCTGAACAATCTGCTGCCATCGCAGCCCTGCGTCATCGGTTATTGGCCGAACATCTTGACAGCACGCCAACAGAAATTGCCAACACGTTTAAGCGTTCTGACAGCCTGATCGCCACGATTGACGCGCACAATACCAAGGCACGAGGCCTTCGCAATTTCATCATCGAGCCTTCAAACCACAGCAATGGTGCGGTGTGGGTAACGCCATTGGTCGATCCTTCCGTGTCGCACCCGACAACCGCGTCTTTCGCTCAAACCCTTCGGGCATTCGTCTCAGGCTTTCTGAGCCGATGGTTTCGGGGAAGCGCGCCAGAAAAGGACAAGCTCGTTCGCTCCCATAAGAAGGAGGCCTAGCAGCAGGGGAATAAAATAATACACCACCCGAAACGCAATCACGCATGCAAGCGTTTCGGCCCCCGGCAGAATATGGGAAACTGTCGCCTCCAGCACACCAAAGCCTCCCGGAACATGGGTGATAATCGCAGCAAGATTGGCGATAATCGAAATGGCAGCAACCTTGATATAACCCGTGTTCGAAATGGCCGTGAGAAGCTGATGCAGGCTTGCCGCAACAAAAATGAAGTTGAGTGTTCCCAAAACAACCTGCAAAACAGCAATACGGACCGTGGGCAATGAGAACTCATGTCCGAAAACCGCAATCGTTTTGCGCCAGAAGGCAGCCAAAGCAACGTACATCAGCGGTAAACACGCCGCCACAATGGCCAGCGCCAGAATGGTTTGATCGCCAAGCCCTGTCAATTTTGCGGTATCTTCAGGACGCAACACAAGAGCAACCGATCCCAGCGTGGAAAGCCCAAGCGCCACCGTCATTCCACAGAACAGAACCATAAAACCGACATCTGCGGACGACAGGCCCCAACGCGAATAGTAGCGATAGCGAAGCGCGGCACTGCTCAAGGCGGCAAGGCCAATGTTATGGCTGATAGACAGGCTGATAAAAGAGGCCAATGCCGTTTGCCAAAAGGCGAGGCGCTTACCAAGGGCGCGCGCGGCCAAAGCATCGCCACAGCCCAGACAAAAATACGACAGGCCCGCAAACCCCAAAGCCAAGGCCAGACTGGAAAAGGGCAGGGCCCTCAGGGCATGGCTGATCTGCTCGGCACTGTAGTGCTGCATCGTCTGCTTGAGAAAGTAAACAGCAACTGCGATACCCATCACAATCAAAGCTCGAGAAACATATCGTAACAGCATCGCTTCACCAAAAGAATGATCCAGGATTTATTTGGGAACGAAACGGCGGAACAATAGTTCCTTTTCAATGACGCCATTCTTCCATGATCGCTCCCATGCCACGAGCTTTACGGTTCTGACCTATAATGTGCATAGCTGTATTGGCAGAGACAGAAAACTCAACATCAAGCGCATTACGGATGTGATTGCCGAGAGCCGTGCCGATATTGTTCTGCTTCAGGAGCTGGATGTGGGCAGGGCCCGCACCCAGCACACGGATCAAGCCCAAGAGATTGCCAACCTTTTAGGGATGACCCCGCATTTCCATCCGGCATTGCATGTCGAGGAAGGTCAATATGGAGATGCCATTCTCACCGCATTTCCATCGCGTTGCGTACGCGCGAGCGCATTACCCTCTCTGCATGAGCCGCGAGGCGCACTCTGGG
>CAJYRE010000042.1 GCA_913776675.1 Rhizobiaceae bacterium | reverse complement strand
GCAATGACGGTGGAATTCCACAGATAGCGCCCCATGTTCCGGCTTTGCCAGACCTCGGCATAAATGCCCCACTGCGCGTCGTGCGGCCAGAATTGCGGTGGCGTGGCAAACATCGCCGAGCCGGTTTTCAACGCCGTGATATACATCCAGTAGAGCGGAAACAGATAGATGGCTGCCAGACATAAGGCGACGGCAAGCAGCAGACGGTTGCGGGCGGTCTCACTCATCCGCGCACCTCATGGCGGGTGGAGCGCACATAGACCAGCGCGGCGAACACCACGAACACGATCATGATTACCGACACGGTGGCTCCCTTGGCAAAATCATATTGTCGAAACGACAGATCCCACGCCCAATATTGCGCGACATTGGAGGAATTGGCGGGCCCGCCAGAGGTAATGGCCGCAAACAGATCAAACTGTTGCAGCGTAAAAATCAGCCCCAGCGAGATCAGCGCGCCAATAGATGAGCGCATCATCGGCAGGGTGATGGTAAAAAACCGTTGCAGCACAGTTGCGCCATCCAGTTCGGCGGCTTCATATAAATCCTTGGGAATGGCAGAGAGCCCGACTGACAGCAGGATCATATTGAAGGATGTACCAAGCCAGATATTGGCAATAATCACCGCCCAGAGCGCATATCGTGGATCGGACTGCCAAAAGATATTGGCGCTCAACACGCCACTCTCCCGCAAGATATAATTGAACACGCCGAAATCGCCGGACAAAATCCAGTTCCACGTGGCCCCCACTACAAGGCCGGGCATGACCCAGGACACCAGAAACAGCCCCCGCAGCCACGAGGCACCGGGAAAATCGACACCAAAGAACAGGGCAAGCCCAAACCCCAGCAAAAACTGCCCGGCAATGGAAGACACCACAAAAATGGCCGTATCGCCAAGAATAGGCCAGGTTTCCGGCTGGGCCATCAGGTCAATATAGTTCTGAAAGCCAACAAAAGGACGATTAAAACTGCCAAGGCTGAACATATCCACCTGCTGAAAGCTCATCACCACATTATAGACAAGCGGCAGGCCAGACAGCAGCAGCAGGAAAATCAGGGGAACACCGACAAGACCGAGGTCAAAGCCACGTCCGTCGATCATGCTGGCCACTATGCGTTTCATGGAAACCTCTGTTGCATCATGCTGTGGCTCGGCACGGGGCTGCCCCTGAAAACAGGGTTGGAGCGCAGCCCCGACCGGGAGGAAAGGTTTTCAAAGCGCCGTTTAACCCAGCACCGCCTTGATTTTCACAGCAGCCTGATCCAGCGCATCTTTCGGCGTGGCCTGCCCCGTCAACGCGGCCTGAATGGCATCCTGTATGGCCTTGGAAATCTTCGGCCATGCCGGGTGCGGTCCGCGCGGTTTGGCATATTTGAGCTGTTCCACGAACACTTTGAGCGCCGCATCCTTCAAGGCATTGCCCGTTGGCGGAATGGCAATGTCAGAGCGGGCCGGCAGTTGGCCGAAGTTCTTGAACATATCCTTGTCTTGCGAGGCAAAATATTCCAGCGCCTTGAAGGCCTCCGCCGGGTGTTTGGTGCTGGAGAAAATCGCCCAGTTGAAATCCCCCATCGCCGAAGAGCGCTCGGCACCGTCTTTGGGGACCGGCAAAAGCGTCACACCCCAGTCAAACTTGGCCTCTTTCAGCATACGGTCCAGCTCCCATGGCCCGGAAATGGCCATGGCAGCGTTGCCCGAATTGAAAGTGCCAGTTGAATCCCATTGGCCGCGCGTCAGTGTATCCGGGGAGGCCAGCTTTTCACTCAGAATGGTTTTCCAGATCTCGAGCGCCTTGATGGCACCCGGTGCATCGATATGATTATAACCACCGCCGCCCATTTGCGCCCAAGGGAGAAACTGGAAGGTGCCCTCTTCATTAGCCTTGGCGGAAAAGGCCAGACCATAGACATTTTTGGACGGGTCCGTCAGCTTGCGGGCATCATTGACCAGATCGTCCCAGGTCTGCGGAGGCTTGTTCGGGTCCAACCCCTTGGCCTTGAACATGTCCTTGTTATAGTAGAGCGCAATGGTATTGGTGGCCTTGGGCACACCGTAATATTTTCCCTTCCAGGTGACGGATGCCAGCGGACCGGGAAAATAATTGCCCGGCTTGATCTCGCTGGATTTGGCAATCATGTCGGTGAGGTCCAGAAACGCCCCGCGCGACGCAAACAGCGCGTGTTCGGGGTTATCAACCGTGATGATGTCTGGAGCCTGCCCGGTGGCATAGGCTCGCATGGCTTCTGTCACCACATCGTCAAACGGAATCAGCCGATATTCAATCTTGATGCCATTGTTGAGATCGTTGAACTGTTTGACCAGATTGGGAGCGGGCTGACTATCCTTGTCCAGCGACCATAACCGCAAGGTCACATCCGCTGCCTTGGCGGATGCGCCAAAGACCGACACCCCCGTGAGCGCCAGCGCCGCCAGCAATGCACGTTTTTTCATTATCATGGTTTCCTCCTCCATGGTTTTGTTTCATTGCAGCGCCTCCCTGCCGCAATGAAATGACCTGCTATGCTGATGCGAGCGACGGGTCTCCTCCGCCATAAGCGGCCATTTCATCCACAAAATTGCCGCCTCGGGCCTGTTTCAAATGATTGAGGGCGTGGACCTGCCCGGTCATTTCCAGCGCATCCCGATAGACCGGATCATGCCAGCCTTCGATGTCGATGGATCCCTGATAACCCGCCAAGCGCAATTCGCTGATGATATTGGTCCAGTTGCTATCGCCAAAACCGGGGGTGCGCATGAGTACAAACGGCACCTTGCCAAAAATGCCATGCTCGCGGATCACATCCCAGCGAATGGTGGCATCCTTGCCATGCACATGAAAAATCTTACCCGCCCATTTGCGAATTTGTGGAACGGGAT
This sequence comes from Rhizobiaceae bacterium, assembly GCA_913776675.1. Taxonomy (GTDB): domain Bacteria; phylum Pseudomonadota; class Alphaproteobacteria; order Rhizobiales; family Rhizobiaceae; genus Allorhizobium. The sequence goes on along the minus strand of CAJYRE010000042.1, from coordinate 5,846 downwards.
CAATCAAATAAACCATCTGGTGGCACGGCTCCCACTCCAATCCCAGATTATCGTCGGGGGTCTCGTTAAACATCAGCTCCCAGGCATCCGGGTTATGGGCAATGTTCCAATCCCCTGTTTGCCAATTGCCATCCATGGCACAGTTTTCAAAGGCAATGCGAATACCCTTGTCAGCGGCGCGCTTGGCAAGTTCGCTCCACACCTCACGATAACGCGGCAAACTATCGGTGAGCACCTTGCCGCGCAGACGACCCGTGAAGCCAGCCACACAGGTGGCCCCAAAATGATGAGCATTGTCGATACAATCCTTCCATCCTTGCAGGGTTTGCTGATCAAGATCGGTGTCTTCCAGCGGATTGCCGAACATGCCCAAGGTCGAAATGGTGATGTCACGATCCCCAATGGCATCCAGGCAGCGCTTGCCCAGTTCTGCCAGATTCTGCCCCTTGGTGGTTTGCCAGAAAAACGGCTCGAAACTTTCAAAACCCAGATCGGCAATCTGACGGATGCGCACCGCCGCATCGCCGTTGTTACCGCTGATCATGGTGCCGATACGAATGGATTTGGCCGGATTGCTCACAATGGTTTTCCTTGCATTTAAGCTGAAATCGAGATGCGCTGGCCGGTCTTTGCGCTTTCAATTGCGGCAAACACCATGGCCAGACTGTTGATATTGTCGAAGGCAACGGTTTCAGGCGCATCGCCACCGGAAACGGCTGCCATAAAACTGGCAATAACGCTGGCATGACCATGCGTTTCAGCGGGATTCTCATTTTCGTAAACGTTTACGGTTTTATACCCACGCAACAGGCCCGGCTCATCAGCGGCAATGGTGGCTTCAAAAGCGTCTTCCCCATCCCAGGTGAGCATGCCTTTTGAACCGACAATCCGCCATTGGCTTTCCCAGCTCGTATTGTGCCCTTCAGCACACCAGGAGCCGCGATAGGTGAACACCACATCATCGCTGAATTCAAAAATGGCATTGGCTGATGCGCCGTGAGCATACCATGAACCTTTCGGATTGCGCTCCACGCAATAGGCCGCCAGAGGTTGGCGTGCCGCCACAAAGCGGGCCGCATCAAAGGTGTGAATGGCCATATCCAGCAGCAGCACATGCTCCATTTCATCCCGGAAGCCGCCAAAATGGGGAGCCAGAAAGAAATCACAGTGTATGGCCGTCAAATCGCCAATCGCACCACTCTCCATAAAACGACGTATGCGGCGCACGCCCGTAATAAACCGGCGGTTCTGCACAATGGCATGAATGCGACCCGCCTGTTGTGCCAGCGTAATCAACGCTTTGGCCTCTTCAAGGGAATTGGCCATGGGCTTTTCGCTCAGCACGTGGCATCCGGCCTGCAAGGCCTTGGACACCACATCAAACCGGGCTTGCGGCACCACCACATCAAACACCAGATCGGCACCAGTGGTGGCCAATATATCGGCAAGATTGCTGCCCGTAACAGCATCCAAGAGATGGAATTCTCTGGCCAAAGCCTCGGCAGCAGCCGGATGCAGATCAACCAGCCCCACAATGGAAATCTGTTCTGAAAGCTGCGGATTGCTGGCAATGGCCTTCAGCCATCCTTTTGCCATCGCTCCGCAGCCGCATAAAACGGCTTTGAACGTCACATCATCCTCCCTTGGAGCCGTTCAACACTGGATAGACATGCTGAAAGGCTCGATCTCCCCGCGTCAGATAAACCCGATGCCCAACCGCGCAGCCGTTGTGCCGGGAATATTCTTCGGTGAGTGGTTTAATGGCGTGCAGAAATGCACTTACCCTTTCCGCTCACCTCTTGCGCAACCGTGTCAAACTCCTCATAACACGATCTCCGTAAACGTTTACGATCCTAATCCCAGTTTCGGTTTTCTGTCAAGCCGATGTGAGTGCGGATGAAAAAACGGGAAGAATCCTTATGCATGGAAACAACAAAACGGTTGTGAAGAACACATCAACAATCGCGCGCCTTGCCGTCTTGATGCGGCTGTGCTTTTCGTGAGAGGACACATGGGAGACAAGCATCAATGAAGGGCATACATCAGCTTGCGAAGCATCTGGAGATTTCGATCGGCACCGTTTCGCGGGCGTTGAACGGACGGCCGGACGTGAGCCCGGAAACCCGCAGGCGCGTTCTCGAAGCCGCCGAGCAGTTCGGTTATGTTGCCAACCAATCGGGTCGATCATTGCGTAAAGGAGCCACCAATGTGGTGGGCCTGATGATTGAATCCAGCAAGGAAAGCATTGATAACAGTGACAATTTTTTTTCAGGCCTGACGGGCGGTTTGCAAACGGTTTTGACCCGGCACAATCTTGATCTGATCATGCTGCCCTGCCCCAATGATGAAGATCCACTGGAATATCTCAAGCGTATGGTGGCCCGCCGTCTGGTGGATGCCATGATCATCTCGGCCACCCAGCGGGTCGATCCGCGCATTGATCTGCTGATCAAGGCGCATATTCCGTTTGTTGCACTGGGGCGCAGCACATCCGGCGGAAGCCACATCTGGATCGATCTGGATTTTGAAGGCGTTGCCCATTCCGCCGTCGATCGGCTGGTGGCTCGCGGCCATCGGCGCATTGCCATCACGGCCCCCAATAGCGACATCAATCTGGGCTATGTGTTTGTGGATGCCTACCGCGCAGCACTGGAGCGTCATGGGTTGGCGTTTGATCCCAGTCTGATCATCCGCGCGCCCTCCTCGGAAAGTGGCGGTTATCAGGCCGCCAGCACCCTGTTGACGCTGGAGCCACGCCCCAGCGCCATCATTCTCATTTATGAAATGATGGCCATTGGCCTTTACCAGCGATTGGCCGAGGCAGGGATTATTCCGGGCAAAGACATGGCCGTCATCGGCTTTCGAGAGGCCCCACGTTCAAAATTTCTTCAACCCGCCCTGACCTGCTACCGGCTTTCGCTGCATGATCTGGGCATGGAACTGGCAGAAACCCTTCTGGCCTTGATGCCTGAACACGCACAGACCTACGGCGACCATGCCAGAAACCGGATATGGCCATTGGAACTGGTTCCGGGAAAAAGTGACGATTTTCAACAATCCTCATAGACCTGACGGACGGCTCTCCCACCAGAAAAGCCAATGTTACCTTTCCAGTATGCTCTGGAATTATGCCGCCAGCGCCTGCGGAGCCGTGACATGTGCATGGATGGCCGCCTGTAAATCGCTGACACTTGGATAAACGCGATCATCCAGATCAATCACATGAAACTTCACCGCAATAAACCGCAGATGATTGTTGTTCTGCGCAACGGCAATGCCAACCGGAACGCCATTATAGACAATAACTTGCTTGCTCATCTTCGCCTCACGCGCCCACTGGGCCGTTGGTGTTCAGTCAGAATGGGGTTGTCGATGAAGTGTCATTGGCCGACAACAATCAGAACCCACCATTGTGATGGGAGAAGAGGCAAACATCATGCGGTCAAACGTCATCGGTGAAGTCATTGTGGCAATCTCCATTTTTCTATCTTTTTTGTAGACTATTTTTCGTCAAAAATCAATCGATCGACAACCTTGATTGAAAAATAAATGCTTATTTTTTAATTATGAGACGCTTGCGTGGTGTATTATTTCAAATTTTCCCTTCAAGGGGTAAAATTTGCTATAACTGCATCAAAATGGACGTTCGTATTTCTCGAACGACCGAAAGCCATGGTCTGATCCGATAAAGCCCGGATTCTGCAAGAGAATATTTATCTACTTATTTTGTGGAAAATGGATGCTCATTGCTCGTTTTTCAAAGCAGCCAAACCATAATAATAGCATGCAAACGAAGGGTTCTGGCATGTTGGACAACCAACCGTGTAACAATCAAACAGGCGACGGCATTGACACGCTTATTGTTCCCGGCCTCAACGGCTCCGGTGAAGGCCACTGGCAGTCTTTCTGGCTGAATGATCAGGCCAATGCCGCCAAAGTCGAGCAGGACAACTGGGTCTGCCCTGATCTTGATCACTGGAACACACGACTGGAAACCGAGCTGAAGAAGCGCGCAGAGGTTTGGCTTGTGGCGCACAGTCTGGGTTGTCTTCTCACGGCCAATCTGGCCAACAGCCCCTTGGCAAACCGAGTGAAGGGCGCGCTTTTGGTTGCTCCTTGCGATCTTGCGCAGGTCGAGCGAATGCACCCCTGTGTTGTTCATTTCGGCTCCATGCCCCATCAGCGCCTTCCGTTTCCATCGCTTGTGGTGGCCAGTCGCAATGACCCCTATATGGATTTTGACACAACACGGCATTATGCCCGCTTATGGGGCAGCGAACTGGCCGATGCGGGCGCGCAAGGCCATATCAACATTCAGAGCGGGCATGGGCGCTGGCCTTTGGGCTATGCGTTTCTGGATCGGCTGAAAACACGGGCTGAACGCATGAAGAATGCTCCCCGCTTTCATCTGTCACTTGTGCCAAAGTCCTATGATTTTGACGCCTCACGCAAGCTGGATTGAGAGAGGCTCATCCACGCCCCACGCAGAAGAGGAGCGAAAACCTCTTCGTCTCGGCGCTTAACAATGACATATGTCAAGGCAGTCCTCCGCAGAGCAGGTCATTCTTTCGCAGACTTTGAGATCATTGATCAATAAAACCTGTCGGAGATTTGTTTTGACGAAAATCATAAACAGCCTGTTGGTCAGCACCGTCTTGGCTTTGAGTTTATTGCAACCGGTCCATGCCGCCGATCAGGACACAGCCCTGAAAGCCCGTTTCGAAGCCTTGTGGAACCGATTGACGGGTGAGAAAACATTGCCGGGAATTGCCACCTCCAATGGGCGCATTGAGGCACAGCAAATTCTTGTCTCCACCAAGCTCGCCGGCAAGCTGGCAGAAGTATCTGCAACGGAAGGCCAAACTGTCGATGCTGGCGCGGTTTTGGCAAGAATGGAAACGGCATCGATCGAGGCCGAATTGGCCGGGGCCAAGGCGCAAGCCCGTCGCAGCGCCACCATGGAAGTTGAAGCCGACGCCACAATCGCACAGCGGCAGAGTGAGCTTGTGCTGGCGCGGCAGGAATATGAGCGGGCAGCCGCGCTGAGCGAAAAGGGCAGCGGCACCATGCAACAGCGCGATTTGCGCGCAAGCCAGCTTAACGTGGCACAGGCCAGCCTGAAGGCCGCCGAAGCAAGTCGACATGAAGCAACAGCAGCCTCCGAAGCCGCACAAGCCGAGATTGCCCGTCTTCAATCGGTGCTGGATGATACCGTTCTCAAGGCTCCCACCCGCGGGCGAATTGAGTATCGACTGGCGCAAAAGGGCGAAGTGGTGGCCGCTGGCGCTCCTGTCGCCACCATGATTGATCTGGCCGATGTGTCCATGACCATTTTTGTACCCGCCCATGCAGCGGGTCAGATTGCTATCGGCGATGAGGCCCGTCTCATTCTCGATCCTGCGCCACAATATGTGGTTCCGGCCACGGTTTCCTTCGTCTCGTCCACCGCCCAGTTCACGCCCAAGACGGTGGAAACAGCAGACGAGCGCGAAAAGCTGATGTTCCGCGTCAAACTGAAAATTGCCCCTGATCTGCTGAAAGAATATGAAAGCCGGATCAAGACGGGCATTCGCGGCATCGGCTATGTGCGCACGGATCCCAAAGCCGCCTGGCCGCAACAATTGCAGGTAAAGCTGCCCCAATGACAGAGTTAGCTGCTCAACTCACATCCGTCAACCATCACTATGGCACTGTGGCGGCGCTTGATCAGATTGATCTGAACGTTCCTGCCGGATGCATGGTGGGCCTGATTGGCCCCGATGGGGTCGGCAAGTCCACCCTTTTGGGTCTGATTGCGGGCGTCACACGTATTCAGCAAGGGCAGGTGCATGTTCTGGGGGCTGACA
>CAJYRE010000041.1 GCA_913776675.1 Rhizobiaceae bacterium | reverse complement strand
CTTGCAAGGCCGCTTTGCTGAAGCCGATCAAAGTGCCCGGCAGGAACTCTCGCCGGAACAGGCGCAGGCCAATGTTGCTTACTTGCGCACCATGCTGAGCCAACAGAATTCCTGGAAACAACTGGCTGCCAAGGATAGCGGCGTGACAAAACTCACAAGCCAGTAATGCCCGCTGCCAAACACTGCTCTATTGCGCCAATGAAGTGATTGCCCGCCTCTGCCAGCGCCCCGGAATTGTCGATGGTGATCACATGGTAATCGCCGATAATTTCCAGTGAACTGCGCTCTAGGCGGCGCAGGATTTCCTCGCGGTTTTCGCGGCCCCGCGCCTCCAGCCGATCGGCCAGAACCTCTGGCCGGGCGGTGATGTTGACAACCACCAGATTGGCGAAAACCCGCTGAAAACACGGCAAAACCGAGCGTGAGCCATTGGCAATCACCACCCCGCCCTCAGCCATCCAGCCGCAGACCTCATGCGGGATGCCATAGCTCAGGCCATGCGCTTCCCAATCCACGGCAAAGCGGCCTTCGGCCTTCAGATCATCAAATTCGGAGGGCGTTGCAGCAAGGTGATCCTCCCCACCCGCATTGGCCGGGCGGGTGATGATGCGCTGGGCAAAATGCACCTTGCTGTTGTCCGCAAAATGCTGCTTGGCATAGGCAATCAAACTGTCCTTGCCAGCCCCGCTGGGGCCGACAACAACAATCATGCGGCCCTTTGCCTGTGAGGGGTCGGGATGGGTCGAGAGCGTTGTCATCACGCCACCCTATTGCCCTGCCGCCAGACGGCGCGCACAACAGGAACGCCATAATCCCGGCGCACCCGTACCAGATCAGCGCGAAGGCCAACGGCAATCCGGCCACGATCATTCAGGCTCACGGTGCGGGCCGGTGTGGCTGTGACCATGCTCAAGGCCTGCGGCAGGCTGATATGTTCATAGCGATCGGCCAGCACGAAGGGTGCATGAAGCAGGCTGAGCGGGATATAATCCGAAGACAGCACATCCAGCACACCGCGTTCGGCGAGATCGGTGGCGGCGATATTGCCGGAGTGCGAACCGCCGCGCACCACATTCGGCGCACCCATCAACACGCTCATGCCTGCTTTATGGGAGGCATCGGCGGCGTCCAGACTGGTGGGAAACTCTGCCAGTTTCACCCCGTGGCCCTTGGCCTCTTCCACATGGGCCAGCGTCGCATCATCATGGCTTGCCACAGTGATACCACGCGCGGCGCAGATGTCCGCCAAGGTATCACGATGTTTGGCGGAATAGCGGCTGGAGGCAGCAAGACGACTTTCCACAAACCGGGCAAATTGCTCATCGGTCAAGCCGCGCTTGGTTTTGTAATACAGCGTGTATTGCTCCATGGTCTGAAACTGGCGCTGGCCCGGTGAATGATCCATCAGCGACACCAGCCGCACATGCGGATCTTCGCGGAAATCCTCGAAATGTTGCAGCACATTTTCCGAGGCCACTTCGCAGCGCAGGTGAATCAGATGCTCGGCGCGCAGGCGATCTTCTTTTTCGGCGGCCTGAATGGCATCGGCCATCTCGCGCATTTCGCCGTGCTGAAACCCGCCGTCTTCGTCAGACCCCATCCGCAGACAATCAAACACGGTGGTAATGCCAGAGGTGACGATCTGGGCATCATGGGCCTGAATCGCCGCCGTCTTGTTCCAGCGCACACCGGGACGGGGTGAATAATGGGTTTCGAGATGGTCAGTATGCAGTTCCACCAGGCCGGGGATCAGATAATCGCCGCCAAGATCCTCACCAATGCTGCTTACACCTTCCGAAATTTCTGCAATCACCCCATCGCGCACCACAACGGTGCTGTTGGGCAAAAGGCGATCTTCAAGCACCACGGTGGCATTGGACAATACGGTTTCAATCGACATCGGACATCCTTTATGCCGCTTTCAGCGGCAACCATCTCAACACAGTAAAAGGCGCGCCCCGGCTTTGCTCAACAAACAGGCCAAGGCCGGACACCGGCAGCGCCCGGTGGGTAAAATCTGCAAACACGCTTTCAAGAGCATCGCGCATGGCGGGGCTTTGCGCCGCATCCACCGGACCCGTCAGCGTCATGTGAAAGCGGAACTCTTCCATCACATAGGGATAGCCCCATTGCGCCAGCAATTGCCGTTGGCGCTCCGAGAGCTTTTCCGGCTTGCGACGGGCGATATCGGCCTCCGACAAGGGTGCGCGGAACGGCTCAAAATGCTGCACAACAGAGGCGGTAAAATCCTGCAATTGCGGATAGACCTGATCTGGCACCACGGCAAAGAAAGGCCCAAGCTGGCCCACAATCACATTTGGAATGTCAAAAGCCTCGGTCTTCGCGCAAAAATCCTGAAAAGCGTCAATCAAGCCCTCTTCTGTCTCGCCTGCTTTCAAGCTGAAGGGTGCCTTGAGGGTGGCGTGAAAGCCATAGCGGCGCGGATCAGCCGTCAGCGCGATGATCTCGTCGTTTGAAAAGCCCGGCACTGCGGCCTGTTCCACAGTGGCCCCTGCAAAGGCATCACGGCCCAGCCAGCGGCTTGCAGCAACGGTCAAAGCATGCCCTTGAGGCGGTGTGAAATAGATGGCGTATCGCACGGTAAAATGTCCCCGAACAGAGTGGGAATCAACATGAGGGAGATGTTTAGAGTCTGTCAGGTTCAGATTGAACCAGACAGACTCTAAACTTCCTTGTTTGAGTTTGTCTTTTCGGGAAAACCGGATTCCACTTGTCCCTGACAAACTCTAGAAGACCCCCTCAAAGAGGATAAATCAAGGCTGTTTCGCTACCCGAAAGCCGTGAAATATTGATGACGGTATCAGCAAATATTATCGATTGGTCCCCATCAGGCGCGAGCGCAGCATGTTGGAGATGGTATCGAACAAAAACACCACCAGCAGGATCAGCAACACCATATAGCAGACATTTTCCCAGTTCTGGTTGGTGCGCATGGCTTCCCAGAGTTTGAGGCCAATACCCCCTGCCCCGACTGCACCGATAATGGTGGCCGAGCGGGTGTTGGATTCCCAGAAGTACAAGGCTTGCGAGACAAACACCGGCAGCACCTGCGGCAGCACGCCAAAGCGCTGCACGGCAAGGGGCGATGCACCCACCGATTTCATGCCTTCGCGCTGTTTATCGTCAATATTTTCCAGTGCTTCCGAATAGAGTTTGCCCAAGGTGCCGGTGTCGGTGAAGAAAATCGCCGAAATACCAGCCAGAGGTCCGGGACCAAAAGCGCGGGTAAAAAACAGCGCCCAGATCAGCATATCCACCGAGCGTAGGAAGTCGAAAAAGCGCTTCGTTGCCTGATTGAGCGGCTTGTTGCGCGTGATGTTGCGGGCCGCAATGAAGGATAACGGAAAGGACAGGATGGAGGCAAACAAGGTGCCGACAAAGGCCATCACCAGCGTTTGCGCAAGCTTGGTCCAGACATCCAGATGCTGCCAGGATGGATTATAGAGAATGTCATTCCACGCCAGCGACAGATTGGACTGGCTGGGGTCAAGCCGTGGGCCGGAGGTGATCAGGCCCAAAACCTCGCCTGCGGATTTGCCGAAAAACGCCGAATTGGTATCGAACACAAAATTGGCCCAGCCAAAGAAGCGATTGCGCACCCGCACCCGATCCGAGCTAATGTCAGCCCAACCATCAAAGCCGAAATAGGCCATCACCCGGCCACCGCGCTCGCGCTGCTCCACCCACGACGGCAGCGGTCCATTGGCCAGCACTTCATCCTTTTGGCGGTTGAGCGTCAGAGTGACCTGCTCCGCTCCACGCACCAACACCACCTGATCCGGCGTCACATTGATGGAAGCATGCTTGCCCAGGTTGACCAGCGCATCAGTAATCACCTCTTCGCGGCGCGTCACCGGGGCAGCTTGCGCCTGCACATCCTCTGTCTTGGGAGCTCCACCCATGAAATTGAAGGCAGACGCCTTGGCGGCGGGCGCAGGCGCAGGCGCTGCATCCGGGGCCTGCATGGTGCGCGTCATCATTTCCTTTTTGGTGATAAGCCAATCCGGGTTGGGGTTGGGACCAATCGGGTCAAAGCGCGAATAGTTGATGCTGATCGCACCATCATTGCCAATGTTGATTTCCGGGCGGATTTCATAGGAAACCCAATCGGCCACATAATTGCCGGCAATGCCCCAGTTGGCGGTGGAAATGACCTTGCCGACCGCAAAGAACCACCAACAAAACACCAGATAGAGCACGATGCCACCCACCACGAACGGCAGGCGATAGCGCTGCCACAGGCTGCGCTTGAAGATCTCGGGATGCCGGGCGGCGATGCGATCCATCTCGGCGGTGTCGAGTGTTGTCATGGCCAATCCCCTCAAGCGACAGCGTGGAATGCTTGCTCACCCACCAGCTTGCGCCGCAACCAGGCGGAAAACTGATCGACGGCAATCACCGTGGTGAGCAACAGCATGACAATAGCAAGGGTTTTGGCCGCATGGCCCTGACTGATCGCCAGACGCAACGGTTCACCAATACCGCCGCCGCCCACGGCACCAATGATGGTGGAGGCGCGCACATTGATTTCCAGCCGCAGCAGCGCATAGCTGATGAAATTGGGCATGACCTGCGGCACAATGCCGAACCATACCCGCTCCAGCCATGTGGCACCGACAGCCCGCAAACCTTCATCCGGCTTCATATCGGCATTTTCGACCACTTCGAAAAACAGCTTGCCGAGTGCGCCAATGGTATGCACCGACACGGCAATCATCGCCGGGATCGGCCCCAGCGACAGGATGGCGAGGCAGAACCCGGCAATGACCACCTCCGGGAAAGCCCGCAGCAGTTCCATGAAACGGCGCACCGGCCAGCGGATCAAGCGGCTCGACATCATGTTGCGTGCCGCCATAAAGCAAAAACAAAAGCCAAGCAGACCGCCCAACAGCGTGGAAACGATGGCAATATTCAGCGTTTCCAGCATCTTGTAGAAATATTTGGGAATATAAAGGTCGTGCGTGATGTAGAGCCGACCTTCGGTATAATTATACCTCAAACTGCCATCATCATAAGGCGATGGTCGATCAAACAAGGCCCGCCAGACTTCCATGCCATCGCGCGGAACCAGCGTTTCGGTAAAATCCAGCACATGCGGCAAGCGATTGAAGAATTTTCCCGAATTGGTCTCATTGGCAAACCACAGCGAACCGGAAAGCGCCACCAGCAACACCAGCACACCAACCAGCGTATAGAACCGCCGGGTTCTCGCCAGCGCATTCCAATGCTGCTCAACAATTGCGCCGCGTTCACTGAGTGAGGGCAGTCCGGTCATCAGACTCATCGGTTCTTCTTTGAAAAGACAATGAAAAAAGGGCCGCCGGTTACGATCCACACCGGCGGCCAAAGCGATATTGAAGACAATCAGCCGCCAATGGTGGCCTTACGTGCATCAATGATCGGCTTATAGAAATTCACGTTCACGTCGGCATAACCCTTGTATTCGCCGCCTTCGATGGCAGAGAAGCAGGCTGCATCCTTGGTAGGCAGCGCCTTGAAGAAGGCGGTGATCTTGGCCTTGGTGGCGTCGGAGATGTTCGAGCGGATCACCAGCGGACCATTCGGGATCAGCGGCGACTTCCAGAGTTCAACCAGATCGGACATGTTGAGAATGCCCTTGTCCACCATCTTGCGCAGGTTGCCGGAGGTGTAGCCATCCTTGAAATTGCCAACGCCGGAGCCAAATGTGGTGCCAGCATCAAACGTGCCCTTCAGCACTTCGAGAACCAGATTTTCATGACCGCCGCCAAAGCCGGTGGAGGCAACGTAATTCTTCACAGGCGTGCCACCCAGCGCTTCCGGCAGGGTCACGGTCGGGATCAGGTAGCCGGAGGTGCTGTCAGGATCAGCAAAACCGAGCTTCTTGCCCTTGATGTCGGTGACCTTGGTCATCCCGCTGTCCTTGCGGGCCACCATGATGGAGTAATAGCCCATCGAACCATCGGTCTGCACAGTGGTGAGGATTGGCTCAACAGCCTTTGGGTTGGCCAGATAGGCCTTGGCATAGCCAGCAGCGCCGAGTTCGGCGAAATCAAGCGTGCCGCCGAGCAGGCCCTGAATCACGCCATCATAGTCAGAGGCCGGGAACATCGAGACCTTCTCGAAGCCGAATTCCTTTTTCAGGTCATCGGACAGGCACTGGTAATTGCGCAGGCGGTCGGCTTCGTTTTCACCACCGAGAATGCCGATGCGGAATTCCTTGAGGTCATCAGCAGCAGCCATACCGGACAGTAACAACAGCGTCACAGAGGCAAGCAGGATCTTCTTCAACATGGTCTCTCTCCTGATCGTTCAGCAGGTGCTGAACTTATCGACTTTTCGAAAACTACCTTTGACGCGGGCGGGCGAAGCATGCGGCAATGCGATTTCTTTTCAGACCGCCGTTGCCGCCATAGAGACAGACGAGCTAACCGCAATATCCCGAACTGCTGGCAGGCGGATTGCGGTCGAGGTCATGCTCTCATCAATTTCATTGCCGTCATGACCCGCGCCATAAATGGCCTTGACGGCTTCCGCTGTCAGATCATCCGGGCCACCATCAAACACCACACGGCCTGCCGACATGCCGATGATGCGCTCGCAATAGGCCCGCGCCGTATCCAGCGTGTGCAGATTGGTGATCACCGTAATGCCTTCGCGCTCGTTAATGTCGCGCAAGGAATCCATGACGATTTTGGCGTTCAGCGGGTCCAGCGAGGCAATTGGCTCATCGGCCAGCAGCATTTTTGGAGCCTGCATCAGCGCACGTGCAATCGCCACGCGCTGCTGCTGACCACCCGA
>CAJYRE010000040.1 GCA_913776675.1 Rhizobiaceae bacterium | reverse complement strand
GAAAGCCATTCATTATACACCAGATGAGCGGGTGGCCGGGGCCACAAAGTGGTCAAAACTGGCACTTTTGACCCTGTCTCTGGAAGGAATCACGTCTTTTACCGCTATTCCCTTGCGTCTGGTGTCGTTGGTGGGGCTTTTGGTCGGTCTTGGCGGCGTCGCCTATGGTGCGCATATCATCGTGATGGCCCTGCTGTTCGGCGCGGATGTTCCGGGTTATCCCAGTCTGATGTCCGCCGTTACTGTTCTCGGTGGTTTCAATCTGGCATTGCTTGGCCTGCTCGGAGAATATATATGGGTTGCCGTTGGCGAAGTAAAAGACAGGCCTCTGTATCTCGTGCGTCGTTTGCACCACTCAGAAAAACAAGACAATAATGGTTGATGTAACTATGCAAGAGAAGCCACTTTATCTCGTGGCCGATGATTATGGCTTGTCGCCCGGCATTGGCCGAGGCATTCGTGCGCTTTTGGCTGAAGGAAAGATTGCAGGCACAGGTTGCATGACCCTTTTTCCGGAGTGGGCCGATGAAGCCGGGTTGCTGATGCCTGTGATTGAGCAGAGCGGTGCTGACATTGGCCTGCATTTGACTCTGACAGATTTCATGCCCTTGAGTGGTGTGAGTGTGATGTGTTCCATGCGCAAACGGGTGGCGCAATGGATTTTGGGCAGTGTTGACAAGGGCAAGCTCCAACGCGAGCTGGATGCCCAGTTGAATGCCTTTATTGATGTGGTCGGGCGTGCTCCGGATTATATTGATGGCCACCAGCATGTGCATTTTTTCCCGGTGGTGCGGGAGTGGCTCGTGGCGCGGCGCGATTTGCTGATCAGTCCCCGTGGCACAGGCCCATGGTTGCGCGGCGCGCCGGATGCCAGCCTGTGCAGCAGCCTGACCACGCGCGGCAAAGTGTCGATTATTGAACGGATTGCGCAAGGTTTTGACAGCGAAATGCAAGCGGCTGGCTATCGGGTGCGTGGCCCTTTGATGGGCTTTTATGATTGGCGCAAGCCAGACAATTTTCCGGCAATGCTTCAGCATTTCAAGGCGAATGCGCCGCAAGGAGCTGTGGTGATGTGCCATCCTGGCCATAGTGATGAAATTTTGGCGGCCCGCGACGAGCTGGTGGACGCCCGCGATGTTGAATTTGCTGAATTGATGCGGCAGTAACGGCGCATCTTCACTGGAATAAGGCCGATCAGATCATGACCCTCGCTTTTTCGGATACAGACATGGAAAATGCCGAGGACGAGGCAGGCGGAGCGCCCAGCCATCCGCTGTTTCAGGCGGCTCCCCGGTCGGTCTCCTTCAACAAGCTGCGCAAGCGGCTGCTGCGCAATGTGCGGCAGGCGCTTGATGATTTTGATATGCTCAAAGGGCAGAAGCGCTGGCTGATTGGCTTGTCTGGTGGCAAGGACAGTTACGGCTTGCTGGCACTGCTGCTGGATTTGAAATGGCGGGGCCTTTTGCCTGTCGATTTGCTGGCCTGCAATCTTGATCAGGGCCAGCCGAATTTTCCCAAGCATATCCTGCCGGAATATCTCACGGCAATTGGTGTGCCGCATCGAATCGAATATCGGGATACCTATTCTGTGGTGAAGGAAAAGGTGCCACAGGGCGCGACCTATTGCTCCTTGTGTTCGCGGTTGCGGCGAGGCAATCTCTATCGGATTGCGCGGGAAGAGGGGTGTGATGCGCTGGTGCTGGGGCATCATCGTGAGGATATTCTTGAAACCTTCTTTATGAACTTTTTTCACGGTGGGCGTCTGGCGGCCATGCCCGCCAAATTGCTGAATGACGAGGGCGACCTGTTTGTCATGCGGCCTCTGGCCTATGCGGCAGAGGATGATCTGGCAAAATTTGCCGCTGCCATGCAGTTTCCCATTATTCCCTGTGATCTATGCGGCTCTCAGGATGGTCTTCAGCGCAATGCCATGAAGGACATGCTGGCTGGCATTGAGGCAAAAATGCCGGGGCGCAAAGACACGATGCTGCGTGCTTTGGCACATGTGAATCCGTCTCATTTGCTGGATCCAACACTTTTTGACTTTTCCGGGCTTGTTGTCACGAAGCCGTCACAGGCCACAGGCAGGCAGGGCGACTGAACAGAAACACTGCATAGGAAAGTCCCCCGTGTTCAAAGATACTGATATTGATGTGGTCCTCGACATTGTAAAGGCTGCTGCTGTCGCTGAAATCGCTCCGCGGTTTCGTCGTCTGGATGCCCGTGACGTGGTGGAAAAGAAATCCACGATTGATCTGGTGACAGATGCAGACCTGCTCTCGGAAAAGCAGATGACAGACGCTTTTCTGGCGCGTTGGCCGCATGCACTGGTGGTTGGCGAAGAAGCCTGTGAGACAAACCCGGCACTGATCGGTGCGCTCAAGGATGCGGAACTGGCTTTTGTGATTGATCCGGTGGATGGCACGTTCAATTTTCAGGCTGGCCTGCCAGCCTTTGGCACCAATTTGGCTGTGGTGGTGCGGGGAGAAACCGTTGCGGGCGTGATTCATGACTGTGTGCTGGGTGATACGCTGGTGGCCAGCAAAGGAGCGGGTGCGTTCATGCAGCGGGCCGATGGCCATAAAGCTGCCATTGCTGTTGCGCCCTCTGTGCCGCTTTCAACCATGGTTGGCACCATCTCGATCAATGATATTTCCTATGAAGAACGGCGGCGGATTGCTGGCAATCTGGCCAAGACGAGAATGGCCTTTGCTTACAATTGC
>CAJYRE010000039.1 GCA_913776675.1 Rhizobiaceae bacterium | reverse complement strand
CGTCATTTGGTTGCTTCAGCCGTTCCAGGGCTCGAAGTCGATGATGTGACAATTTTGGACTCGACCGGACAGTTGCTTGCTTCGGGCGATGAAACAGGCGGTGCCGCAAGCCGTAATCTGGGCATGGCACAATCCGTTCAGCAGGAAATTGAAAGCAACATTGACAAGGCGCTGGCTCCTTTTCTGGGCATGGACAACTTCCGCTCCAGTGTGACGGCGCAGTTGAACACGGATCAGCAGCAGATTCAGCAAACGGTTTATGATCCGGACTCCAAGGTGGAGCGGTCGGTTCGCACCACCAAAGAAGCGCAAAAGTCTCAGCAAAAACAATCGGACTCTGCCACGACTGTGGAGCAGAACATTCCGCAGGCCGCTCCGCAATCGGGTGGCTCTGGACCGGAATCTTCTGATCAGCAGGACAAGAAAGAAGAGCAGACCAACTACGAAATCAACTCGACGACAACGGCGACGGTCAGAACTGGCTATAAGCTCGAGAAATTGTCGGTTGCGGTTGTGGTCAACAGACAGCGTATTGCCACGATGGTGGGTGAGCCGGCGGATCAGGCGAAAATTGATGCCTATCTGGCTGAGATGCAGAAGATTGTCTCGTCGGCTGCGGGTCTGGACATGAAACGTGGCGACGTTGTCACCGTGACCCCGATGAACTTCCTGGAAAACCAGCTTCTGGACGATGCTCCGACAGGCCCCGGTTTCATGGAAATCCTGAGCCGCAATCTGGCTGGCATCATCAATTCTCTTGCCTTCCTTGCGGTTGCCTTCCTGGTTGTCTGGATGGGCATCCGTCCAATGGTTCGCTCCATGAATGGTGGCGGTACAGCCGTGGCGCTTGAAGGTGGTGGCAGCGATACGATGGCCGGCCTTGAGCTGCCAGATTTCTCTCCGGGCCTTGATGTCGGCGGTGGCGGTGGCGGTCTGATGGATGGCTTCGGATCTGACTTCGGGTTCGACAGTGCTGAAGATGTGCTTGCTCTGGATAATGACCCGAATGGTGGCTTCAACCGCCGCGTCAAGGAAGGTCCAGAACGGCGTCTGGCACGCATGGTTGAAATATCGGAAGAGCGTGCTGCCAAAATTCTGCGCAAGTGGTCGATTGAAAACGCGGCCTGATGGTCGAAATTGGATAGAGTGCAAGGCTGCATCGATGAAAATCGATGCAGCTTTTTTTGTGTGATACCCAGAAGCCACACCTTCTGGCCCTCCCCCCCGTAGCGTTTAACGAAGTTTTACCTAGAATAGGCATAGGTGATTCGCAGATGCTGCGAATACGACAGGCGCAACTGTGGAATTGGCGGCTTCTGCGGTTAAGCATGATGAGAGGTGCCGTTTCGTCCCTTGAAAGGGGAGAATCATGAGTGTGGAACTCCTTGAGCCTGAAGGCAATCAAGGGATCCGGAACCTGGCGGTGGCGGACAAACCCAATGGGCAGAGGCTAAGAGATCATATGATCAAGCAGCTTTCGGCTGCCGCGTCGTTGGGAAATCTTCGTGCAGCCATGCGTATTTTGGCGGATTATGCCGGAGCCTCCCATTATTTGCTGGCGCGCTATGACTTGATTCAGGAGCAGGGGCTGGATTTTGTGGTCACAGCCGATTGGCCCTTTGATTTGGCGCGCAGCCTTTCCAGCAATTTGTCTGATTCGTGTTCACGGGCCACCGAGCTTGAAAAGTGTATGGGTCTGTTGCAGGCCAAATTTGCGCTGTTGTCGCCGGAAGTGGATGTTCCCGCAGGATCGAGCCGGCAATATTGTTCCATCATGTTCAACGTCGGCAGAACCCGTCTGGCCTTGGTTATGCTGTTGCCCGAAGGGTTTGTGATCTCGCCGGATCGACATCGAGATGTGGGCTTGCTGGCCGCCTATTGTGTCAGCCTTTCGGCAGGCCGTTCTCAAAAGGCGGATCGTGATTTTGAATTGACCGAGCGGGAACTGGAATGCTTGTTCTGGATTGCCGAAGGCAAGACCAGCGATGAAATCGCTACAATTTTGGGAATTTCTCGCAATACAATCAACAATTACATCACCAGCGTGATGCGCAAGACGGCCACGAAAACCCGTTCGGAGGCCATTGCCTATGCTGTTCGCAATAACCTGGTGTAAGGGGCTATGATGGCTTTTAATGCAGATATGTCGAGTGGCAGGGCTGGTCTGGGAACAGATCTGAAAAGCCGCCTCATGTCCAGCCGGGGTGATATTTTCCCAAAACTGATTGCGATGCAAAAACTGATTCGCGCCCGCAGCTTCGCTGTATTTCGTATCAGTGGATCTGGCCTGCCACGCAAGCGGGCGCTTTTATGCGAATGTGAAAGCTGGGGACCGGGCGGCAATTACAGTGACGCTTTTGTGGCTTCTTATGGCGATATGCTTTTGAGTCATATTGATGATCTGCTCTTGCCGCTGATGTGGAATGCCAAGGATGATGTTGTAAGCTGCATCAGCAGCGATTTTGCCTCTTTTGTCTCGCGCCTTCCGGCCTCCAATCTGCCTTTTGCTGGCCTTGCATTTCCGGTTCGGTTGGGTGCTGTTGGCAATGGCTATGTGGTCTTTGGCCTCAGCGGCTCAGAAGATTTGAGTGGCGATGTCATCATTGATCTGCACAGCCGTAGCTGTAAGCTGATGATCGATATTCTGGCGCTGACCGAACGCAAGGTGACACAATCTGAAGCGCTGAGTGATCGTGAAATTGCCTGTCTGCAATTGGCAGGGGATGGCCGTATCAGCGAAGAAATTGCCGATAATCTCGGTTTGTCGGTGCATACCGTGAATGCCTATCTGGGGTCAGCAACAATCAAGCTGGACTCCGTCAATCGAATCCAGGCAATCGCCAAGGCTATCCGCCTTGGTTATATCAATTAAAACCAAGTGATTTCAGTGGAGCAGATTTCAGTTTTCTTGCTGGGCCTCAAGAAGCCATTCCCGCCAGATTGCGACGAGAATGGCCATCAGCACCGGGCCGACAAACAGGCCTAGAAAGCCCATGGTTTTAACACCACCAACAAGACCAAAGAATGTTGGCAAAAAGGGCAGTTTAATGGGGCCGCCGACCAGCCGTGGACGAAGCGTTTTATCAACGATGAACAGCTCAACGGCTCCCCAGACCAGAAGACCAATGCCAGCCACCAGCGAGCCACGCGCGGCGAGATAGATGGAAACCAGTGTAAAGCTGAGAGGTGCGCCACCGGGAATGAGCGCCATGAAGCCGGTGATAATCCCGAGTGTGACAGGCGATGGCACACCTGCAATCCAGTAAGCAAAGCCCAGAACAATACCTTCACCCACGGCAATCACGGTCATGCCTGTGACTGTTGCGCTGATGGTCAGCGGCACCAGACGGGAAACACGTTCCCAACGGCCCGGCAACACCCGTTCGCCGATAATGTCCAGTTGGGCGGCAATCCGATGACCATCACGGTAGACGAAAAACAGCGTGATCAGCATGAAAAGCAGGGTCAGAATGCCATGGAAGGCTGAAGCGCCAATGACCAGAATGCCGCGATAAATTGTGCCGATATTGGCACCGCTGATCAATTGCACAAGCTCGCCGAGCGCGCCGGGATGTCCAACATATTGATCCCAATGGGTTGAAAGCCATGGACCTGCCAAGGGCACTTGAATAAGCCATTCGGGAACAGGTGCGCCAAGCTCATTGGCTTTCAGCGCCCATGCTCCCCATGTCTTCACTTCTGCAACCGCATAGACCGCAGCCAGAGAAATCGGCACGACGATGAAGGAAACCACCAGAATAATGGCAATTGTTGCAGCAATTGTTCGGTTGCCATGGACGGTATTGAGCAGTCGTCGATACAGAGGCCAGCTTGCCAGACCGATCACCACCGCAGCCAGAATGGGCACAAGGAAGCCATAGAAGAAATATCCACTGGCCAGCAGGATTGCCAAAAGCAACCAGCGCGCAACTGACCGGGGAGCGACCACGGCACGGCGTTCGGCTAACGTCTTGGGGGCGGGTGGGGGTGCAGGGGTTGCCGCAACCTCAGTCTTCGCACTTCTCACACTCACCTGTTCACTCCGAAATCTGTCTGCTTATGCCCGAACCAATATGTCACCCGCTCGTCTTTCTGGATCATTCCTTCACGTGAGCATCAGCTCAATTGCAGAATTCTTCAACAGATTTAAAGCGTTACAGCGCAATTCACCATAAAGGTGTATGGCGCTATAGGGTGAAATCTTGCCCTTTTGACGACTTTAATACGTAATTCCAAAAAGCTTATGAAAAAATCACGTCAGAAACAGCAATGGCTGCATTTATTTCAGATTCTGTGCAGTCACCATGGCGATTGAATGGATCATCGCATGTAATAGAAATTATTTTTGAGGAAAATGGTGATCCCGACGCGATTCGAACGCGTGACCCTCAGATTAGGAATCTGATGCTCTATCCTGCTGAGCTACGGAACCACTGGTTCTTTCCATACAAAACCCTTGGCTTTTCGCCAAGGGTTTTCGTGTGCATTTTTCATTCAGCGGTCAGACGTTGCTCCACCAGCTTTGCCCAGTAGGAAATGCCGTAGACAATGGCTTCGTCATTAAAGTCGTAGGCGGGATTGTGGAGGCCTGCGGTGTTGCCGTTGCCAATCATGATATAGGCTCCGGGTCGCGCTTTCAGCATGAAGGCAAAGTCTTCACCGGCCATGGAGGGGTCAACGTCGGTATTCACGTTGTTTTCGCCGACAATAGCAATGGCGGCACGGGCGGCATTGTCGGTTTCCTGCGGATGGTTGGATGTCACCGGGCAGGGACGCTCGTAGATCACCTCGGCGGTTGCGCCATGCGCGGTTGCGATGCCCTCGACAATTTCACGAATACGGCGCTCAGCCATGTTCTGGGTTTCATCATCATGGGTGCGCACTGTGCCGGTCAGTTCTGCGGTTTCGGGAATGATATTGTGGGTGGTTCCGGCCTGAAAGCGCGTGACAGAAACGACCACGGAGCGCACCGGATTGGCGGTGCGCGCGGCAATCAGTTGCAGGTTGGTGACGATCTGTGCGCCAATGGCAATCGGATCAATAGCGCGATGCGGTTCTGCTGCGTGGCCGCCGCGGCCCTTGATGGTGATGTAGAACTTGTCCGGCGCTGCCATGATACCGCCCTTGCGGATGGCAAAAGTG
>CAJYRE010000038.1 GCA_913776675.1 Rhizobiaceae bacterium | reverse complement strand
GATTTTTGCAACTGCTTATGCAGCAAGCAATTTATTCACTTCATCCACCAGGTCGCGCAGGTGGAATGGCTTGGACAAAACCTTGGCATCCTTGGGGGCTTTGGAATCGGCGTTGAGAGCCACTGCGGCGAATCCGGTGATGAACATGACCTTCAGGTCAGGGTCCAGTTCGGTGGCGCGGCGTGCCAGCTCGATTCCATCCATCTCCGGCATGACGATGTCTGTCAGCAACAGTGAAAAGGGTTCTTCCCGCAGCCTGTCATAGGCGCTGGCACCATTATCAAAAGATGCCACTTTGTAACCTGCCTTTTCCAAAGCCTTAACCAGGAAGCGGCGCATATCGTTATCGTCTTCGGCAAGAAGAATTTTCTGAGTCATTGCAGGACCGTTACTCGACTGATGATGGTGTTCATGCTTTCCTTCATAATCGTGATCCTGTAAAGATCTGGTGAAGGCAAGGAAAGCATTTGATGATCTACTCTCTACAGCGAACCTTTGTGCGCAATATATGGCGCACAAAGGTTCGCTGTAGCGCTTTATATCTTCCGCATAATTTTCTCCTTAAATCGATTCCGATTGAAGGAATTGTGCAGTAGTATGGACTTCATTGCTGCCAACTGGCAACATGTGTTTCATAATGATTTTCTGATTTGGTAAAGAAGGGTTCAGATGCAGCCGTGGCCAGCCGATTGTGAGCTGTTTTGTGTGCGTGAACCCGTTGAGCAGACAATTCCTTTCGTTTACAATTCGCCTCACAGCGGGCGGATGTATCCGCCGTCGTTTCTGGATATAGCGCGCCTGGATTCCTTGTCCATACGCCGTTCCGAAGACCTGTTCGTCGATGAGCTGTTTTCCTCTGCGCCCTCCCATGGCGCGCCTCTCCTTCATGCCAATTTTCCCCGTGCGTACGTGGATGTCAACCGCGAACCGTTTGAGCTTGATCCCCGCATGTTTTCTGGCCCCCTGCCGTCTTACGTCAATGGTCATTCCGTACGTGTGGCCGGTGGCCTTGGTACTATACCGCGCATTGTGGCCGAAAATATGGAAATCTATCAGGGGCGCTTGACGGTCGAGGAGGGGCTTGCCCGCATCGAGATCATCTATAAGCCTTACCATACCTGCCTGCGGCGTTTGATTGCCAGAACCCATGCGCGGTTCGGTCTTGCGGTGTTGATTGATTGCCACTCCATGCCCGGCTCCATTCGAGTGGGCAGTAGTTCGGTTCGCCCAGACTTTATTATTGGTGATCGTTATGGCTCCAGCGCCTCTGCCGATTTTACCCATGCTGCCTTGGATATTCTGAGTGATTATGGTTTTACCGCTGTGCGCAACAAGCCGTATGCGGGTGGTTTTATCACGGAACATTATGGCCGTCCGGCGCGCGGGCTGCATGCCCTGCAAATCGAAATCAACCGGGCGCTTTATTGTGATGAGCAGGCGTTGGAAAAGCGGGCCGATTTTGCCATGCTGGCAGGCGTTTTATCACGCTTTATCGAGCAAATGGCGCAAGTGGCCGCCGACCTTGCCGATGATGATGCTCTGGCGGCGGAATAAGCTGCACATCTATGATGATCAGGCAAAAAAAACCGCGCACGAAGCGCGGCTCAAATCTAGGGAGGAAACACCCAAGGAGGGTATTTACAGTCGAAAGACTGTAGGCTCATCATATTTTGCGCCGCACAAATGTCAAGGGGTTTGATGCATTTTTGTGCGAGTCTAAAAAATGTGCATCGGATGTTTTCTTTGGCGTATCCCTGCTTAAAAAGCATTCGCAGGTGGTGGGCGCGGTGTGGGTTTATGCTTGTTGTGGCAAATGCATTTCGACTTGAAAGAATTTGGGCTATAGCTCCGTGCAGAAAACGGGAATCGGCATAGCGTATTGCAGAAACGGGAGAGGCCATGCGTCCAGATAAGACATTTTTTGATCGCCTTGCCGAGAGTGCCAAAGCGGAAACATTGCCGCGGTTTCGCTCCGGGCTGGATGTGGTCAATAAAGAAGCGGGTGGCTATGACCCGGTGACAGAGGGCGATAAAGCGGCAGAAACCGCGATTCGCGCGCTTATTGAAGGCGCATTTACCGATCATGGTATTCTGGGTGAAGAGCATGGCACCATTGGTCTTGGGCGTGACAGTGTCTGGGTGATTGACCCGATTGATGGCACGCAGGCATTTATTTCCGGCCTGCCCACCTGGGGCACCCTGATTGGCTTTCAGGAAAAGGGCCGCGCTGTGATGGGCATGATGGATCAGCCTTTCACATCAGAGCGGTATTTTGCGGATGGCGAGAAGAGCTGGTATCAAGGCCCGGATGGTCAGCGGCAGATTCACACGCGGGCCTGCTCGGGCCTGTCCGATGCTGTTCTTTATACAACGTCGCCGGATATTTTTCTGCCCGATGAAAAGCTGCGGTTTGATGCCGTGCGGGCCAAAGTGCGGCTGACCCGCTATGGGGTTGATTGCTATGCCTATGCCCTGCTGGCAGCAGGATTTGTGGATCTGGTGATTGAAACCGGCCTGAAGCCCTATGATGTGGGTGCGCTGATTCCGATTATCGAGCAGGCAGGCGGTATAATCACAACATGGGATGGCGGACGCCCGGAAGAGGGCGGTAAAATCATTGCTGCCAGTTCCGAGGCTGTCTACCAGCAGGCCATCGCGCTGCTTCAGTCGTAACTGGACGGAGCCATGCCCTGTTCAGGCTGTGGTTCTGGCTCCAGTCCGTTGCTGGCCCATTGCTCGGTTTCATCGCTGCCGGGAATGAAGGCATGAATGGCGGCAAGCGCCTGTTGCCGGTAGCGATCAGCCTCTTGCAACACTTCATGGCGCGCACCGGGAATGGACAGCAATTGCCCTGCGCGGAAATGGCGGGCCAGATGTTCCTGCGCCTGAAACGGCACCACGCCATCCAGCATGGGGGCCAGCAGCAAGGTGGGGATTGTGATCTGGGTCAGATGGGCCGGATCGCATACCCGATCAATGGCTTTGGCGCATTCATGCAGCCAGCGGGCGGTTGGTGGCCCCAATGCCAGTTCCGGCACGGAGGCGGCAATCCCGATATTGCGCTCAAACCGCAGTTTGTCTGAGGTCAGCACATTGGTGGTGAAACTGGGTGGTTTGCCGGAGGAGGGGGCGGGCGTGTTGCCCAGACCGATCCAGCACAGAACCCGCGCCATGGTAAAAATTTTTCGGGCCGACAAGGATTCGCCATGCAGGCCGACAAAAGGGGCCGAAAGCACCAGTCTGGAAATCCGGCCAGACAGGCGCGGAGCGCTTGCCAGCGCAATCAACCCGCCGGTCGAATGGGCAATCATGGAAAGTGGTGCGCGCGCATCCGGTAATGCCACATTTTCGATAAACAGTTCGAGATCCCGTTCATAATCGGAAAAGCGCCGCACATGGCCGTGCATGCCATCTTTCAGCATCCGGCCGGAGCGGCCCTGTCCGCGCAGATCATAGGTGGCAACCCAAAGACCGGCAGCGGTCAGATCGCGGATCGTCTCAAAATATTTTTCAATGCATTCGGTGCGGCCATGCACCAGAATGACCGTGCCTTTGGCCGGGCTGATCGGGCTTTTGAAAATGGCATAGCGCAATTTCACACCGTCATGGGCGGTGAAAAAACCACTGATATGATTGTCGGGAACAGGATTGCCCGGCAAATCATGCAGCACTGTTTCCATGGCAACGTCTCCCCAAACGCACGGAGCCTGTCCCGCGCACGGCGCTGTATCATGCTGTTTTCATAAGCGGGTCGCAGGCCGGGGTCAAAGAAAAAAGCCGGATCGCCAGAAGACGTAATGGCTGGCGATCCGGCCCAAAAACACTGAAGATGCAGGGACGAATTCTTCAGTCATCAGGGATATTCCTGATGATGATACGTTATGGGGCCGTGACTGAACAAAACCCCAATTGGCCGTTCATGAAAAATTCAGCCAGATTTTTTGCAGCGGATTTTTGCTCTGTGCATTTTGGCTCTTGAACTTCTGAAGTCTCATTCCCATCTTGGATTTGCGGGTGCCAAAAGGGCCTGCAAAACCGGAAAATGCCGCCAAATCCGGGGCTTTTCCTGATGATTATCGCAACCGTTGCTCCTAGGAGGACATTTATGCGTCACGTTGATTTTTCGCCTCTGTACCGTTCCACTGTTGGCTTTGACCGTCTGTTCACCATGCTGGACAGCCTCGGCCAGCCAGAGGCATCCCAAAGCTATCCGCCTTACAATATCGAGCGCACCGGGGAAAACACCTATCGCATCACCATGGCCGTTGCCGGCTTTGATGAAAGTGAGCTGAGCATTGAGGCGCATGCCCATGTGCTCGCTGTGAAGGGTGAAAAGGCCCAAGAAGAGCAGACCGAGCAGACTGAGTTTCTTTATCGGGGCATCGCCAAGCGCGGCTTTGAGCGCCGCTTCCAACTGGCTGACCATGTCGAAGTGAAGAATGCTTCGCTGAAAAACGGGTTGCTGCATATTGATCTGCTGCGCAACATTCCTGAAGCGATGAAGCCACGCCGGATTGCGATTTCCGCCGAGCCGGTCAATGCGCCGAAGGCCATTGAGGCGCATGTGGTGTAACCGCATTCAAAGTTTGAGATGAAGGGAGGGCGGCCATTGGCCGCCCTTTTTGTATTATAGAATATCCAGAAACTGATCGACTTCTTCGACTGTCGTGGCAAAGCTGGTGACGAGGCGAATGAGGGTTTCATCCTTGCCGACCATATCCGGTGTTTCGCGGGGCGGCAGCCAGTCATAAAACTTTGCACCCTTGTCTTGGGCGGCTTTGGCGGCCTGTTTGTCCAGAATGGCAAACACTTCATTGCCGCTGGTGTTCCACGCCAGCCGCGCCTTGTTGCGGCCCTCCAAGCCCGCGCGCAGACGATCCGACATGGCGTTGGCATGGCGGGCCATGTCCAGCCAGAGATTGTCCTTGAAATAGGCATCGAGTTGCGCCGAGATAAAGCGTGTCTTCGAAAACAGTTGTGCTGAGCGCTTACGAATATAGGGCA
>CAJYRE010000037.1 GCA_913776675.1 Rhizobiaceae bacterium | reverse complement strand
GGATGCCCGGCTGTGGCGGGCAGGGCTTCGAGCTTTTTCTTTGGCGTGGCGCTCAGCTTGTCATTTTCGCCTTTTCCCGCCCGCTCATAGGCGGCCCCGAAGGCCCGCAAGCTGGCTTCAATGCCCTTGCCGCCCGCCTTGATGGTGGCTTCAAACGCCTCGCGCGAGAAGGGCAGCGCCCTGGAGGCGGCCAGCGCGCCAAAAAGCGCCGAAGAAACAACACTGCCATTGCGGGTAGCGAGGCTATCCATATCAAAGGCAATGGTTTTTCTGGCGGCAAAATCCGTGGCACTGACGACGATTTCAGGATTGCCAATGCCATCGCCCGGCTTTTCCTTTTCCCCCACGGCAAAGGAGCGGTGGGTGGAGGCAATCAGCAGGGTCTTGTCTGGCGTCACAAGGCCGCGAATGACCGAGCGGCCCGCTTCCATCAATTCGGCAGCAATAACAATATCCACATCGCCCGGCGTAGGCATCAGGGACAGCACCGGGGTCTGCCCCGCACGGCCCTTGATGAGTTCGAGATAGTAGATTGTTGCCCCCGTGCGCTGGGCAACGCCCGGCACGGAAGTGGTTTGAGCAACCCACCCTTGCGCTTCAGCAAGTGCCACAATCCAGTCAGCAAGAACGCCGCCACCCTGCCCACCCATGGCAAGAATGGCAAGGGACAATGGCTTGTCGGCAGAAAGGGGAGAGGGGGTCAAAGCCTGCATTGTATCCATCTGCTGTTCCTCCTTACGCCGCAAAGGTGATGCGCGCGCTGGCGCGGCGCTTCTGAAGCCAGCCAATCACCGCACTGCGCAGCCGATAGAGCGCCTTGTCCAGCCGGGTCGGATTGTGAATGACATCGGCCCGGTAAAAGGAGGGACACAGCACGGCGGCTTCCGACACCTCGCCGCAATTGCCGCAGCCAACACAGGAATTGTCAATGGCCGCCACCGGATCATCTTTCAGCGGATCATCGGTGTGTTTCACCGATAGCGATGGACAGCCCGACAGCCGGATGCAGGCGTGATCGCCGGTGCAGACATCTTCATCCACACCGAAACGCTCCTTCACCATGCGCTTGCCATCTTTCACCGCCTTGGCAAACTGCGGCTTGATCCGGCGTTGTTTGTTCAACATGCATTCCGAGGAGGCCACGATGATTTTCGGGCCTTTCTCGCTGGTTGTCAGGGCCTCCTTCAGCGTGTCGCGCATTTTGGCCACATCATAGGTGCGGTCAATCTGCCGAACCCAGGTCGCTCCAATGCCCTTGACCGCCTGCACAATGGAATTATTCGTTTTGCGGCGCGGATTGATGGCCCGCGACGACAAAACATCCTGCCCGCCGGTGGCCGAGGAGTAGAAATTATCAACAATGATGGTCACGCCATCCTGCTTGTTGAAAACGGCATTGCCCACCGAACTGGTCAGACCATTGTGCCAGAAGCCGCCATCGCCCATCACCGAAATCGAGCGCTTGTCGGCCTCGACATTGAAGGCCGAGGCCGAGGCTGGTCCCAGCCCGTAGCCCATGGTTGTGCCACCAATGTTAAACGGCGGCAGGATCGAAAACAGATGGCAGCCGATGTCTGCCGAAACATGGTGTGGCCCCAGCTCTTTTTCGACCAGTTTCATGGCGGCAAAAATCGGCCGCTCCGGACAGCCGGTGCAAAACCCGGCGGGGCGGGCAGGCACAACCTCGGCCAAAGCCTTCACCTTGGGATCATTTAGAACGGTGGAAGGATCGGGAACCGGCGGCCGGTTGCCCAGCAGATAGGCGGCATGGGCTTCGAGAAAGCCGGTCAGCCCCTTGATCAGCACCGGCGTTGTATATTCGCCGCCCATCGGCAACACATCCTTGCCGGAAATGCGGGTCTGAATGTCGCGGCGGCGCATCAACGTGTGCAGCGCCTGCTCGATATATTCCGGCGCACCTTCCTCAATCATCAGAACGGCCTTTTTCCCGGCCGCAAAGGCGATGATTTCATCATCAATCAGCGGGTAGGAGACATTCATGATGTAAAGCGGCAGACGGCTGTTGCCATACACATCGGCAAGGCCCAGATGCTGAAGCGCCCGCAGCGTGCTGTTATACAGCCCACCTTGCAGGATCAGGCCCACATCGCCCGCCTGCGGCCCCAAAAATTCGTTGAGATGGTTGTTTTTGATATAGTTCACAGCAGCGGGCCAGCGCTTTTCCAGCTTTTCCTTCTCATGCAGGAAGGAGGCAGGCGGCAGCACAATCCGATCCAGATCACGCACCGGATTTTCCAGCGCCTGTTTCAGCGTAAATGCGGGGCGCTTGTTGTCCTTGGCCACGAATTGCCCGTGAACATGGCAGGAGCGAATGCCAACCTGCAACATCACCGGCGTGTTGGAGGCTTCCGATAATTCAAATCCCTTTTCCACCGCATCGACAATGGCGGTCAGATTGGGGCGGGGGGTCATCAGCCACATCTGCGATTTCATCGCAAAGGCATGGCTGCGCTCCTGCATGATCGAGGAGCCTTCACCATAATCCTCACCGATAATCACCAGCGCGCCGCCGGTGACACCGCCCGAGGCCAGATTGGAGAGCGCATCGGAGGCCACATTGGTACCGGCGGTGGATTTCCACGTCACCGCGCCCCGCACCGGATACATCACCGAGGCCGACAGCATGGCCGCCGCCGCCGCTTCCGAGGCGGACGATTCAAAATGAACCCCCAGTTCTTCCATCACATCCTTGGCATCGGCCAGAACATCCATGAGATGGGAGATTGGCGAGCCCTGATAGCCGCCAACATAGGATACACCGGATTGAAGCAAGGCCTTGGTGATGGCCAGAATGCCTTCACCGCTGAAAATCTCGCCTTGTCCCAGCTTGAGATCTTCGACTTCCTGCGCAAACGACCGTTCTGCCATTGTGGCTCCCCTTATTGTATACGCCGTTATATGAAACAGCATATTTCCAGGTTTGAGCAATTGTCAATCCGATAAAGTTTAAACCTAAAATAAATTCAATATTGCCAGAAACAGCCGAATT
The DNA here is from genome assembly GCA_913776675.1 of Rhizobiaceae bacterium. Classification (GTDB taxonomy): domain Bacteria; phylum Pseudomonadota; class Alphaproteobacteria; order Rhizobiales; family Rhizobiaceae; genus Allorhizobium. Next base: position 913 of record CAJYRE010000037.1, on the reverse strand, counting down.
GACTGCATTTTTGCAAGGCAAGGCCCGCTCGAATACTGTGCAAATGCATATAATCAACGCAAGTGCAGCATAAAGTATAGCACGGCTTGCAGGCGGAAACAAAAGGCTTGCCGGGCTTGATCTTTTCATTTTAAGCTTAAAACAACATCACCTCCAACAGAAGGAATTTGAGGAATGACAAACGCGGCCGCGAAAACCCTGCCGGGCCTTGTTGGTCTGGATCATATCGGCCTGACCGTGCCGGATCTCGATGCGGCTGTGGCATTTTTTGCCGGTGTGCTTGGCTGTCCTGACGTGTTGCGCTTCGGGCCGATTGCCGATGAAACCGGAAGCTTCATGACAGATGCGCTGGGGGTGCATCCGCGTGCCCGCATTGAGCGCGTGGCCATGATCCGCAGCGGACATGGATCGAATATTGAGCTGTTTGAATATTCCGCCCCCGACCAGCAGAGTTTTGCGCCGAAAAACAGTGATATTGGCGCGTTTCATCTGGCTTTCTATGTGCGTGATATAGAGGCTGCCAAGGCCTTTCTGGAGGCGCAAGGCGTTGCCACCCGCATGGGACCGATTCCCATCACCGACGGCCCCATTGCCGGACAATCCATCCTCTATTTTCAGGCCCCCTGGGGTCTCAATCTGGAAATCATCAGCTATCCGGATGGCATGGCCTATGCACAAGACGCCGACATTCGGCTGTGGGATCCGCGCCCGCTTTCAGCCTGATCGGATAGGCTGCGTCCTTGATTATGCCTTGGTCCGCCGCAGGGTTTGCAGCGGGCTTTCACCATACCGGTCGCGGTAGGCCGCTGCCGCCCGGCCCAAATGGCCAAGACCAACGGAAAAAACCGCATCGGCAACGCTGAGATCATGGTCTGCCGCCAGCAGCAGACTGCGCAGGTTTTCCAGCCGTACA
>CAJYRE010000036.1 GCA_913776675.1 Rhizobiaceae bacterium | reverse complement strand
GCTTGACTTCGGAAAATGGAAAATCAACGACCTTTTTCGTGTGGCCCTGATAGCCAACCACCTTGGAGGCGGCAGCTTTTCCACCGCACATCTCCAGCACCAGTTCCGTGGTACGCTCAAGGCCGGGCACCATGTATTCCGGGTCAATGCCGCGCTCAAACCGGTAGCGGGCATCGGTGATGATGCCGAGCGAACGGCCCGATTTGGCAATGTTGATCGGGTCCCACAGGGCCGATTCAATCAGCACATTGGTGGTGTTTTCATCGCAGCCGGAATGCTCGCCGCCCATGATGCCGCCAATGGATTCAACGCCATTGTCATCGGCAATAACGACCGTATTCGGCGTCAGCTTATAGGTGCGGGTATCCAGCGCGAGGATTTCCTCGCCGTCCTTGGCCCGGCGCACGGTGAGCGCACCCTTAACCTTATCGGCATCAAACACATGCATGGGCCGACCTTGATCAAAGGTCATGTAATTGGTCACATCCACCAGCGCCGAGATCGGGCGAAGGCCAATGGCAATCAGCCGCTTTTGCATCCAGACCGGGCTTGGGCCATTTTTGACGCCGCGCACGAGACGATAGGCAAAGCCGGGGCAAAGCTTGGCATCATCCAGCTCCAGCTTGACCTCAAGCGAAGTCTCGCCTTCCACCGCAAAGTTCGGAGCCTCGGGCTGCTTCAACGTGCCAAGGCCGGACGCGGCCAGATCGCGGGCAATGCCGTAAATGCTGGTGCAATCGGGCCGGTTTGGTGTGAGATTGATCTCGATGACCGGATCATCAATGCCTGCGTAAGCCGCGAAAGAGGTGCCAATCGGCGCATCGTCCGGCAGATCGATAATGCCATCGTGATTGTCTGACATGTTGAGTTCTTTTTCAGAACACATCATGCCGTGGCTCTCGACGCCACGAATATTGCCAACTGCCAGCGTCACATCCAGCCCCGGCACATACATGCCCGGACGGCCAAACGCGCCAATCAGGCCCGCCCGCGCATTCGGCGCACCACAAACGACCTGCACAGGCTTCCCATCACCAGCATCGACCGAGAGAACTTTCAGACGATCGGCAGACGGATGCTTTTCAGCGGTGAGAATCTTGGCGATCACAAACGGCTTATAGGCCGCCTTGTCATCAACATCCTCAACTTCAAGGCCAATGGCGGTCAAGCGCTCGCAGACCTGATCCAGCGTGGCATCGGTGTCCAGATGGTCTTTCAACCAGGAGAGTGTGAATTTCATTGATTGGCCTTACTCAATTTTAGCAAGAGAATTACAACGACAGGATATGTCGCAATTTAAAGACGGAAGGGAGCAAGTTTCTTTAAGTCATCTATACCAAGTTCCGTTGCCTCATACACATCGTCACGCATAGCTTTTTGCAATTCAGCAAATCTTAATGCACGAAGCTCCTGATCACCTCCGCCCCCAGAAAATAAATCTGTGAACGCATATGCAGCCATTAAAACTCTATCAGACGCTATTAAGCTCAGTTCTACTTTTCGCTTTTGGTAATTTACGAGCCCATCTTTACTGTCAGGATTGACAGCTTCAGGCAAACTCATCAAAAAATCACGATAAACAGAGCGCCTCATTTCAATCAGCGTATTTCTACGATCAACACTCTTGTTTCGACTGTAACCAACCCAACCCACTACAATCGTTAGAATGGCCACGAATAAAGGCATCCATGGCGTCAAATCTGCTATGGTCATTTTCTAGTTGCCTTTACATAACCGCCAGCACATCAAGAAGCCTGCTGGGCCAACTTCCAGACATCAGAAAGCTCCTTCATCCATTAAGCCACCTTCTGCGGAGCCGTCGCTCCCGGTGCTTTCCAGCCAAGGAGCAGGGCTTTTACAGAAATCCCCTCATCCAGCTCAGGCCACCAGACACCAGAAAACTCCAGTTCAATCTCCTCACGCTGCGCAGGGGTTGCCTTATCCAGAAAGGGATACCACCAGAGGGGCGCGCGAATTTGCCGCCCGTCTGCGAGTGTTACGTAGACAAAAAGGGAATCGCAGACCGCTGATACAGGCCGCATCTCTTCGGTTTCAAATTCCAAAGAAGTCATTCCAGCTCTCCATCCAGCCATCACGATGTTCTGCTATCTTAGCAGAAAACTCCGCAATTTCACGGGCATTGTAACCGTGCGTATATTCCATTTCCAAGCTTTTCAGCCAGACTTTCGCCGACTTGCCGTCCTTGACGATATGCACATGGGGCGGCTCCGGTCCATCGGATGCGTAGAACCGGAATTTATAGCCATGCCAAATCAACAAGGTCGGCATAGCATCACACCTTACCCAACCCTAAAACCTCTACGAGGCGAAACCGCTCGCAAACCAGTTCCATTTCTGGCGTAAACCCGCCATTGCGGCGGAAATAGATCTCATGTTGAACCCGCCAGGATTCTAATGATTGATCATCCTCGCCTTCATCGTGGGCGAATGCAGCATCCACCTCATCAAAACGCCGGATTGTGACTTCGACCGTCTCAATCACGGCTGCCGGGCGGCCCTTGCCATCCAGAACAACATCCCGGCGGCCCACCACCGGGAAAGGCTCACCATCCGGGCTAAAAGCCGTGACGGCTGCGCAGGTTGCTGTCTTCTTTCCGGCAAGCACCAAGGCCAAAAGTCCGTCTGCCAATGCTGGCGAATCGCCAAACGCAAAGGTGACAGCGTTCTGGTATGGCTCTGGTAATCCCATCATACCGAAAGACCACCAAACAAAGTCGGCACATCCAGCGGGCGGAAGCCGTAGTGGCTCATCCAGCGGACATCGGCATTGAAGAAGTCACGCAGGTCCGGCATGCCATATTTCAGCATGGCGATGCGGTCGAGGCCCATGCCCCAGGCAAAGCCCTGGTATTCATCGGGGTCGAGGCCGCCTGCGCGCAGCACGTTGGGGTGGACCATACCGCAGCCGAGGATTTCCATCCAGTCCTTGCCTTCGCCAAATTTGACAATCGGGCCACTGGAGCGGTCGCACTGGATGTCCACTTCGAACGAAGGTTCGGTGAACGGGAAGAAGGATGGGCGAAAACGCATGGTGACGCTATCGACTTCAAAGAAGGCTTTGCAGAATTCTTCGAGAACCCAGCGCAGATGGCCGACATTGGCGGTCTTGTCGATCACCAAACCTTCAACCTGATGGAACATCGGCGAATGGGTGGCGTCCGAATCCTGCCGATAGGTCTTGCCCGGAATAACAATACGAATCGGTGGCTTTTGCACTTCCATCGTGCGCACCTGCACCGGCGATGTATGGGTGCGCAGCACTTTGCGCTCGCCATTGGCATCGGGTTGCAGGAAGAACGTGTCGTGCATTTCGCGGGCCGGATGGCCTTCAGGGAAGTTCAGCGCCGTGAAATTGTAATAATCGGTTTCAATATCCG
>CAJYRE010000035.1 GCA_913776675.1 Rhizobiaceae bacterium | reverse complement strand
CCCATGGCGCGGTTGCTGGATAAGCATTGCGATCTGTTGCTGGTGGGCGATAGCCTCGGCATGGTCCTGTACGGACTGGACAGCACCATCAGTGTCACCATGGAAATGATGATTGCCCATGGGCAAGCCGTCTCTCGCGGCGCAAGTCACGCCTGTGTGATTGTGGATATGCCGTTTGGCTCCTATCAGGAGTCCCCTCAACAAGCCTTTCGCAATGCGGCGCGCTTGCTCAAGGAAACCGGCTGTGATGGCATCAAGCTGGAAGGCGGCGAGGAAATGGCCGAAACCGTGGCCTTTATGGTGCAGCGCGGCGTGCCTGTTTTGGGCCATGTGGGCCTGATGCCGCAGCAGGTGCATACGTCAGGCGGGTATCGCTCCAAGGGTCATAGCGATGCGGAGGCCGACACCATCCGCCGTGATGCCAAAGCCATTGCCGAGGCTGGAGCGTTTGCCATCGTGATTGAAGGCACGGTGGAACCACTGGCTGCCGAAATCACCCAAAGCCTGACAATTCCCACCATCGGCATTGGCGCATCACCGGCCTGCGATGGGCAAATTCTGGTGTCAGACGACATGCTGGGCTTGTTCAATGATTTCAAACCCCGGTTTGTCAAACATTATGCCGAGCTGGCGGGTGTGATCTCCAATGCGGCCGAAACCTATGCGGCAGAGGTCAAGGCCCGCAGTTTTCCGGGGCCGGAGCATACATTTCAGCCCCGCGGCAAGACATAAACCATCCAGATCATATCGGGCGACTGCGAAATCTGACACAGGTCAGAAGGTGATCGTGCGCTCCAACTGGAACACCCCATCGTGGAAACGTTCCATCTGATCGTTCAGCAGTGCCTGTGCATCGTGCAGGCCGCGATTGTAGCATTGCACGCCGACGGTTTCGCTCATGAACGCAATGAGGCTTTCCGCTTCAAAACGGCCCAATTCCAGATCATGTTCCTTCTGCATATAACGCGATACCCGCGCCATCATCTGCGCCAGTTCCTCTTTTGAAAACATCGGCTTTGTCATCGGCAGCGTTCCTTTTGTTCAAGCCTTTTATGGGATTGCCAGATAAACTTGGCATTGTTCAACAAAATTAACTCCAAGCATCACACTTATTGGTTTGCCTATGCGCCCTGGCTGTCATAAGCCACGGCATCACACGTCTGGAAGCATGTCATGTCAGAATTCATCAGCGGTGCGCGCCAAAGCCTGCCCGTGACCCTATCAACTTTGCCCTTTGCCGCCCTTTTTGGTGCCGTGGCGGCGGCCCACGGCCAGAGCGTGCTGGAGGCAACCCTGACCAGTGCGATGATTTTTGCCGGTGCCAGCCAATTGGTGGGCATTGAGCTGTTTGGCAACAATGTGCCAGCATGGCTGATTGTTCTGTCGATCTTTGCCGTGAATTTTCGCCATATCCTCTATTCGGCAGCGATTGGGCCTTATTTCAAAGCGCTGAATGCCACGCAAAAGGCCATTGCCTTTTTCTTCATGACCGATCCGCAGTTTGCGGAAACTGTCAAGCACAGCGACAATGGCAAAACCGTTACCTTTGCCTGGTATATGGGCTTTGGCTTGGCAATCTATATTCCGTGGGTTGGCTTTACCACCATCGGTGCGTTTTTCTCCAGCATGGTGGGCGATCCGAAAACCCTTGGGCTGGATGTGCTTTTGCCCGTCTACTTCATGGGCAGCGTGCTTGGCTTTCGCCGCAGGCCCAATTTCATCATCATCGTCGCCGTCAGTGCCATTGCCTCCATTGTCGCCATCCACGTGGTTGGCTCACCGTGGCATGTCAGCCTTGGCGCGCTGGCGGGTATTTTGACAGCAGCGCTGCTGCCCACCCGTCAAACAGCCACCCTGGCCGCAACACCGGAGGCCGCAGAATGATGACCATCGACACCCATATGATGATGGTGATTTTGGCAGCAGCCGTTGCCACCTATCTAACCCGCGCTGGCGGCCACCTTGTCATCAGCCGTTTCAAGACCATTCCTCCTCGGGTGGATGCAGCGCTCAATGCCGTTCCGGCCGCCGTGCTGACAACCCTTGTCGCCCCCGCTTTTTATGCGGGCGGCACGGAGGTGAAAGTGGCCATGGCGATTGGCCTGATCATGGGCTTGCGCTTTTCTCTCATTCCCATGCTGCTGTCTGGCTGGGGTTCTGCCATCCTGCTGCGTTACCTGATGGGATAAAACCGCAGCAAAAAAGCGCCCGAATGACCAAATTCGGCAGGAAACGGCCCCATAAAAACACCAAAAATGGCTAAATGCCCTCGATTCCAAGGGTTTCTTTCTTTTTAAGCTATACTTAATATGAAAAGCCTACTGCATCATTTCCTCCTTAAATCGGAATCGATTTAAGGGGAAAATATGCAGCAGATTTAAAGAGCTACAGCGAACCTTTGTGCGCCATATAGGGCGCACGGCGCTGCAGAGTGGAATCAAACAAGCATAAGAAGCTTCGTTTGGGGCTGATAAAGGGGCTACAGCATGACGCATTCAAACCACAAACTGGAGCTAATTCAGGGCGGCAAAGACAACGGCAGCTCCAAAGACCCAATTCATCAGATTGCCGGTGACCTTCAGATACTGATCAAAGCCTCGAATGATGGGCGATATGAGATGTTGAGCTATCTGCTGGAAATTGCGCTGGACGAAGCCATCCGCGAAAGCAGAGAACGCGGCGCGAAACTTTCGTAAAACAACAACTGTGCAACACCGCCTGATCAACGGCACTGCACGGAATTATGCAGCAGATTTAAAGTGTTACAGCGAATGGAATTCACTGCAACAGCTTTCGCTCTTCCTTTTTTCGCATGTCGCATTTTATTGAAGACAATAAAATGCGACATGCTTTATCTCACTCAAACGCGGTTGAGCGGCTCTGTTGCGGCAATCAGCCATTGACGCGCATCCTCACTGGCCAACAATGGCAGCAATTCCTCGCGCGTGCGGGCGTGATAGTCATCCAGCCAGCGCACTTCCTCACGGGTCAGCAATGCTTCGATGATGAGGTTCTTGTCGATGGGGGCAAAGGTCAGAGTCTCAAAACTCATCATGGCTTGATCTCCGCCTTCAACCGGCTCCAGATCACGCACATAAATGAGGTTTTCGATTCGAATACCAAAATGACCCGGACGGTAATAACCCGGCTCATTGGAGAGAATCATCCCCGGTAAAAGCTCCTGTGTGGACAGGCGTGAAATGCGCTGCGGGCCTTCATGCACCGAAAGAAAAGACCCGACACCATGGCCTGTGCCATGAGCAAAATCGGCACCGGCCTTCCACAAGGCAATGCGCGCCAGCGGATCAAGATCGCATCCCCGTGTTCCCTTGGGGAATTTTGCCGTGCTGATGGCAATCATGCCCTTCAAAGCCAGCGTGAAAAAGCGCTTTTCTTCCTGCCCCACCGTTCCCATGGCAATGGTGCGGGTGATGTCGGTGGTGCCATTGACGTATTGCGCACCGGAATCGATCAGGAACATCTCGCCATGCTGAATCAGACGGTCGCTCTCGGTGGTGACACGAT
>CAJYRE010000034.1 GCA_913776675.1 Rhizobiaceae bacterium | reverse complement strand
GTTCTCGGGCGAGAACTGGCTTTATAATACGTCCACCAACCCAGCCGGGATCAAGGAAATGGTGGGCTCGTTCAATCGCGCCAGCGATGGTTCCGTTTCAGTTACAACGTTGAAATATAACACGCTTAACTCAACATTGATTGATACAAACGATGCTGAGCAAGGTATCCTGACGCGGGATACGGTTGCAACCTGGGCCTTAGGAACCACAACGACCACTGGCACATATTACCTGATCGACGCAAATTCGGCCAGCACTGCCACCGGAACGATGATCTCGATTTCCACCAGCACAAACAACGATGATCTGGACGGCATGATCTCCGCTGTCGATACCATGTTGCAAACGCTGACAGATTCGGCATCAACGCTGGGTGCGATCAGCAGCCGTATCACCATGCAGGACAGCTTCGTCAAAAACCTCAGTGATACGATTGACAAGGGCGTCGGTCGTTTGGTGGATGCAGACATGAACGAAGAGTCCACCAAGATCAAGGCGCTTCAGACCCAGCAGCAATTGGGCATTCAGTCGCTTTCGATTGCCAATACCAACGCAGAGACAATTCTCACGCTGTTCAAGTAACGGGCGAGAACAGCAGGCCGGGGTTGATGATTGTTTCTCTACCGTGCCGCCGGTCATCGGCATTTGGTGGAACCGTTGGACCGCGCACTGCCCTTGCGCGGTCCAATTTCTTTTATGGGATGATGGGCTGGTTGAAAAATGGGCTGTCCTGTTGTGTGTTCGGGGTGACGCCTGCGTGGCTTTTGGCACTCAACGGTATTCAAAAGGGGCTTGTTTGTTCAAGAACAGGTCATTTCGCATGGCTTCAAAATCTTCGCACAAGTTTGAGCCTCTAGCGTCTGGAACGTGAATGGGCGCATGCATTCTGATTGTCGTCGTATTGCAGTTTCGATCAGCAGGATTTGAATGCCATTCTATGATACTTTCAAGCCCGGACCGGGTGGGTGTTTATCGGGAAAAAAGCGGTGCTGGTTTTCCGTCAAAAACAAACTTTAAAGTATCATGATATAGAAATGGAACGTGTTACCGCGCATGGAGCCGTCATAGCAGGACGCTTTGCGCTGTTGGCAGGAGAATGAGCAATGAGTATGCCGCTGGCCCATTATTTGAAGGATTTCTCTTCGCCGAAGCCAAGCAGCGTCGTCTCGGATGCAATGGGATTTGATGAGGATGCCTTTGGTCTCTCCGATGCCCCCCTGCTGGAATTGCCGCAGCCAGACCCGATTGATCTTGAGGCCGAGCGCAAACAGGCGTTTGAAGAGGGGCGGCAAGCCGCGATCCAGGAATTGTCAGAGCAGTATGCTCAGGAAAAAATGAACCTTGAAGCGAACCATCTGGAAGAGGTAGAGGCGCTGAAGCAGCTCAATCAGATCGAGTTGGCACGTGTCATGGGTGACGGCTTGCAGAGAATTCTGGAAGCGGTTTCACGCGCGGTTTCCGAGCAGACGATTGCTGTGATTGCACCGTTTTTACAGGAAGCGCTGATTGAAACGGCTTTGAAGGACATGTCCACTCTGCTGAAAGAAGCTATTGTCGAGGGCGATATTGGCACTGTTACGGTGCGCGGGCCGGGCCCGCTTTTTGATCGTCTCAGAAACCGTATGGAAGGCTATCATGACCTGTTGCGTCATGTTGAGGCGGACGATCTGGATTTGACGGTAGACATTCATGATACCGCGCTTGTTACGCGCATTTCGGCTTGGACTGCGAGCCTGAAGAAAGTTCTGGCATGAGCGACGCCGAAAATCATCACCACGGCAAAAACGAAGTTATCATCATCAAGCGCCACGGCGGTGGTGATCATGATGGTGCGCACGGTGGCGCGTGGAAAATTGCCTATGCCGACTTTATGACGGCGATGATGGCCTTCTTTCTCGTGATGTGGCTGGTCAATGCATCGAATGAGCAGACCAAGGCCTCCGTGGCCAGTTATTTCAACCCGATCAAGCTTGCGGATGAAAAGCCGACGGAAAAAGGTGTCAAAAAGCCAGTCGATCAGTCCGAGGGGGAGGAGCAGAAGGAACGCTCCAAGATCAAGGCCGACGAAACCGTGGTCGGCAAGGCCGCAGCCACCGGTGAGGACATGACCTCGACCTCGGGTGACAAGCCTCTGTATTCAGAAGCGGATCTGTTTGAAAATCCCTATTCCGTTCTGGCTGAGATTGCTCAGGAAGTTGGGCAGCAAGCCAATGTCAGTGCCAAGGGCGAGGGCGGAGCCAGTGATTCGGGCCCGTCAACGGGCGCGTCTGGCGGTGAAGCCTATCGTGATCCGTTTGATCCTGATTTCTGGAACCAGCAAGCGAAAACGGCGCAGGCCCAGCCTGCCAAGCAGCAAACTCCGGCTGATACCGCAGCCAAGGATCAGAGTTCTGCCGCCAAGACCGATGCCAAGGCGGATCCATTTGCGCAAACACCAACTGAAGCCCAGCAGGCGGCACAGGCTGCAAGCCAGAATGCCAGCGACAAGCAAGCCGTCCAGGGCAGCGATCAGCAGGCCGCCATGGTCACACCAACGCCACGGCCAGACACCAAATCACAGCAGGCATCGGCCAAAAAGCAGGCTGCTGATGATAAGACGGCCAGCGCAGATCAGGCGGCACAGGAAAAACAGGCTGCGGAACTGAAGCAGGAACTTGTCAAGCAGATGACCGGTGTGGCCGGGAAACTGGCGGAAGGCTTGATTGTTCAACCTGCAGAGGGCGGTCTGTTGGTGACATTGACCGATCAGAACAAGGATCAGATGTTCAATATTGGCTCTGCCGTGCCCAGCAAGGAAATGGTGCTGGCCATGGGCGAGATTGGCAAGTTGCTGGCGGCGCGCAAAGGGCCTGTGGTCATTCGTGGTCACACCGATGGCCGACCTTATAAAGGCCCGGATAATGATAACTGGGGCCTGTCCATGGCGCGTGCCCACGCGGCTTATTACATGCTGGTGCGTGGCGGTCTTGACGAGTCCCGGATTACGCAGGTTTCGGGCTTTGCAGATCGGCGTTTGCTGAAACCAGATGATCCCTATGCGGCTGTGAATCGTCGGATTGAGATTCTGGTGCAGGGGGATCAGAAGTAAGGTGATGTCCTCCTCCATGTCCCGGCTCTCAAAATCCTTGTTGTGCGGCGTTGTCCTGCTGCTGGGTGTTGCCAGTGCGCGGGCGGCTGGAACCAGCCCTGGTGCCAGCGCTGATAGTGATAATCTGCCCCCCTATATCATGCTGAGATCGCTGCAATTCGTGCAGGATTCGGTGGTGATTGGCGATCATTCCGCAACGGATATGCAGCGTTTCGTGTTGGCGAAGATTGATAAACGTTTGCGGTCTGCTGATACGTCTGAATTCAGAGATCCGCGCAATGTCGATGCAGCCTTGATTTATACCATGAGTGGCGGCAATCCCGAGACGCTGGAATACCTCGTAGCGCGGGATGTGGATGGGCATTTTGATACCCGTGTTACGGATATTTTGCGCAAATATCTTAGTGGCAAAGGTGTGCTGGTTGCCAATTCCATCACGTCCATGGTGGGAATTTATAAAAACACCAGAATCGGTCCCTATTTTGCGCTTGTGGCGGGAAACGTAACCTTTGCGAAAAATCCCGCCGATTCGCTAAAATTTTATGATTTGGCGCGTCTGCTGGCACCCGGTACCATTGTGGAAGAGGCTGCCTTGCGGCGTTCCTTTTCCATTGCCATTGAGCTTGGCCAGACCCAGAAGGCTCTGGTGTATGGCAATCGCTATGCACGGCGTTTTCTGCATTCTCCTTATGCTGGCCAGTTTGCTGATATGCTTGTGCAGCTTGTAGTTGATCACTTCAAGGAGCTGAATCAGGACGACGTTCTGGCCACGTTGGCAACCATGGACCCCGCCAGACAGCGTGAGATCTATCTGCGGATCGCACGGCGTGCCTCGATTAATGGCAATCAGGAGCTTGCTGCCATTGCTGCGGCGCAGGCCCAGACATTGGCGGGCCTGCCGGGAGGCAATGATCCGCAGGCCTTGTTATATGGTGGTCTGGCGCGTCTTTCCTCGCCGGATGTTAAGGATGTCTTGAAGACCATTGATGCCCTGCCAGCGGACCAGCTTTCGGCCTCAGACAAGGCACTTCTGGCTGCGGCACGCCAGATTGCCGAGGATATTGTGACCTTGCCGACCGCCTCAACGGCGGCTGTGGCACCGTCTGCAAAGCCCGTGGCGGCAAATGCCACACCGCCTGCCTCTGTTTTGTCGGGTGATGTTCAGCAGGATCCAGCAGCGCCAGCCTTGTCCGGTGGGCAAAAGCAGCAACCCAATATTGCACAGCAGGCGCAACCTGTTGCTGAGGCCGCTCAAAAGCCTGATCCGGCTTTTGAGAGTTTTGTCAGCAGCGGTCGCACCAAGCTTGATGAAATTGATAAATTATTGAAGGGGGAGGGTGGAAAATAATCATGGATGCAACACTTCCAGCAACAACAGCCGCCAGCGTTCCACCGGCTTATAGCGGGCCGCGCGCAGATCAGTCCAAAGCCGCAGGCGGCGATTTCAAGTCAGCCTTGGCAGAAACCTCGCCGGACCGTGACCGTGGGCAAATGGGCGCAAAACAGGATGCCGCCTCCAACAATGAAGGCTCCGGCGCAAGTGCGACCGGTGGTACGCCCGTTTCCGCCGGTCGAGATGCCGATGCGAATAAAGTTCAAGCCGCCGGCCAAGATGCTGCTTCGACAGCACAGCAGCCAGTCGCGGGGTCATTTATGAATGATCCGTCTGCCCCTTCCGGCAAGGACGCTTATATCGCCTTGACAAAGCTGGTGGCTGCGCTGACCCAGGCTGCGAACGAAACAGTTCCAGCGGATGCTGCCGCGATGCCCGCTGATGGTTCCACAACCGTCAAAGCGGAAGAGCAGGCCAAACCCAAACTGGACGATCAGCATGCATTGGCCATGCTGTCCGCAGTGGTGCAGCCGTCAGATAATGGCAGCGCCGGTGCTGTGACAGCAAAGCCAGGCACGAAGACTTCGGTGCAGGATAAGACCAAATCCGACAAGACTGAAGAAGACGCGAACGCACCGGTTACAGCCAAACCGGAGACTCTTCAGGATACGCTGTCCATGCTGGTACAGGTTTCTGCGCCCAATGCCCCTGTTTTGGCTGATACGGCATCCACGGCGGTGACGGCGGATAAGGCAGGGATGCTGAATGTGGACGGCAAACCCGGCAACGGTATTGACCTCAAAGAAAAACCTGATCATGCGCTCAAGGCACCCGGAACCCCGGCACAGGCCGCAACGGCGGTTCCGGCTGCGCAAACCGCACATAGCAGTGTGGCGGATGCCTTGCACATGGTGTCCGGGGGCGGTCAACTGCCAGCGCATGAAGAGAAGCTGACCGTTGCGGATTCAGC